>JADJQS010000003.1 GCA_016712635.1 Gammaproteobacteria bacterium
CGAGGCGCTGTTCGTACTTATGCGAGTTCGGGGAACTGCTCCGCGATGTCGTCGTCACCTGTAATCGGGGTCAAAGCCTGTCCCTTCAGCTCGTGTCCCGCGAGATTCAGCAGCAGGCGCGCCGACTGGGTGAGTCAGCATCGATCAGACAGGTCCACCCCGCTCTGGGTGGCGGCGTACATGACCACGCCCACGATTGCCCACTGCGCGGGAGTAACCGGCAGAGGGTGAACAGCAGGCGGTTGCTGCAGGGAAGGGTTCGTGTTTCCTTGTCGATGACGTAGCCGACGCCGCGGATGTCGCGGATCAGTTCTGGCCACAGCTTCCTGCGCAGGTGAGTGGATGTGGACCTCCACCGCGTTGCTGTCGACTTCGTCCTTCCACGAATACAGGTTCTGTTCGAGCTGGGCGCGCGATAATACCCTGCCGCGGTTTTCGAGCAGCTGCAGCAGAACGGCGAACCCGCGCGGCGCCAGCTCCACCGGCTGGCCGGCTCGGGGTGACCGCGCTGAGGCGGGGTCAAGGACGATATCACGGTGGCGGATCACCGGCTCGCTGCGCCCGCTGCGCCGGCGCAGCAGGGCGCGGATGCGGGCGGTCAGCTCATCCAGGCCGAAAGGCTTGACCAGGTAATCATCGGCCCCGCTGTCCAGTCCGGAGACCTTGTCTTCCACGGTGTCGCGTGGCGGTGAGCAGCAACACCGGCAGGCTGCTGCCGCCGCCGCAGCGTCCTAGCACTTCCAGGCCGGAACGCCTGGGCAGGCCGATATCGAGGATCCATGAGGTCGTAGGTAAGAGGGAAAAAACAAAAGATGGGGGATTCCAGGGGAGGGGGGGGGGGTTTTGGTTTTAGGGGGGGCGCCGGCGCCGAGGAACAGTTCCGGCTGAATGCCCGTCCTTGACCCAGTCCACGGCATAACCGCTCTGCTGCATTCGACCTGCAGGCCGTTGCCCAGCAACTCATCGTCTTCCACGAGGAGAAGCACGCAGGCGCCCCCTGATTACGCACAGCCACCGCAGCATAGCCCCGTGCGGACATCATTGTATATCTTCTATTTTGCGGGCCAGCGGCAGCAAGAGTCCCATGCCGCTGCATCGTACGGATCATTACACCAGAGCGTCCTTAAGCTCTGGCTTAATGGCCGGTGTGGGGCAGGAAGGGCGCGTCGCGCCGGCGGAGGGAACGGGCTCAGTGCGAGCCGTGGGCCTCGTCAGCGGAGGTCGCCGCACAGTACGCGACGCTCGCCGCGGACCTGGAAGCGATCGATATCGTGATGCAGGGCGTGGCGGTCGCGGCAGAGAGATAGGGGCGCGTCACCTGGACCCTTGTCCGGGCGTGAGATGGCGCGGCGGAAATAGTGCCGGCGCGACCAGTTCCCCCGGCGGCATCGCGCAGGGGCGCGAAGCGCGGATCGGATACCACCTGGGCGTGCGGCGAATTGATGTTGGCGCCGATCTGGCGGCCATCGCTGTCGAGGAGGAAGCAACGTTCGGCGCGCGGCAGCTCGAGGAAGCCCTTGCATGCGATCTCGAGCGGATGTGACGACTGGAGCAGCACGGAGGCATAACCCATGCCGTGGAGATAAGGCGCAATCTCGGTCCGATAGCCGGTGCGCTCCCTGGAGCGTCATGTCCCCGAACTGGCCGAAGAGCCGGCCGAACGCCGGCACCGGGTCACGGCCGCCTGCGGTGCGGGGCGCGCGAAATAGTAGCCCTGCACGAAATCGGCGCGTCGGCGTCCATCGCCACCATCGCCTCGTACTCGGTTTCAATGCCTTCCATCACCACCAGGGATCCCGACTCGTGCAGCAGCGACACCATGCCCGGCACGATGGAACGGATGCCGGGGTCGACGGCCGCCTGCATGACAATGGAGCGGTCAAGCTTCACGATATCCGGGCGCAGACGGCAGATGCGGTCGAAGTTGGAGTGGCCGGCGCCGAAATCGTCGATCGCGATCAGACAGCCGAGATCCCGGTAGTGGCGGACGGAATCCACCGGCGGCGTTTCATCGGCCAGGAGGCCTCGACGATCTCGATCACCACCCGCTCGGGCGGAAATCCCAGCTGTTCAAGCTTGGCCTGCAGGACCGATCCCGAGCGCTTCCCTTCGGCGATGACGCGCGGATTGATGTTGAGGAACAGCCAGGCGGCGGCCGGGTCCTGGCGGGCGAAGTTGTACAGATGGGTCGCGCGGCACAGGCGGTCGAGCAGTACGGTATCGGTATAACCGCGCGTGCTGCCGAACACTTCCTGGGGACTGCGCGGACGCCCGTCAGCATCGGTGGCGCGCATCAGCGCCTCGAACCCGATCACGCGCTGATGGGCCAGACTGAAAATCGGCTGGTAATGCGAGTCCAGCCTGAGCCCTTTGAACATCGCGTAGGTACACCCAGAACCCTGATACAGGGCGGAGTCCGTGGCTGCGTGCGCCTCCTCGCGGAAGTTGCCGTCCGTGGCTGTTTGCGTAGTATTGAGATTAGATATGCCAGCCCATGGCGCCGCCGCTATTCTTATTCCAGTTTAACGGCAGACCGGCAGGCGGCTTTAGAAGATAAGTGCTGAGTTCTTCGTGAGAATCCGGCTGCGGCGCACCAGGACGGCACCCTGCATGCGGACCCCGGCTGTCGCCCGCTCAGCCGCCCGCCGCGACTTCGCGATAAAACGCGGTCAGGCGCTGCACCGCGCCGGCGGCAGGGATCCTGCTGCCGCAGGCGCTCGATGCATTCGTGCGCCTGGCGCAGATATTGATCATTGCGTCCGTCGCGCTTCATCCTCAAAAGCATGACCTTGGCCGTATTCCAGCTGATGGTGCGATTCCCGGCAGGTCGCGTATCGCCTGCTGGAACAATTCAGCGGCCTCCTCCAGTCGCCCCTCCTCCGCCAGATGGACACCGTCGTTATTGAGCCGGACCACTTCGTCCCGCACCCGCGCGATGAGCCGTTCGCCCTCTTCCGCCATGCCGGCATCGCGGAATACTTCCCGACCACCTCCTGCAGCAGGCCCTCGTCCTCGTGCCGGTTGCCGATTGCACGCTGCATCTGCTCGACGGCGGCCGCGTGTTCACCGCGCGCGAGCAGCATGCGCGCCAGCTCCACCATGGCCTCGGGCGAGACGTTGTCATCCATGCCGGCATAGATTTTCATCGCTTCATCGCAGGAAGCCTGCGCACCGGCCTCCTCGCCCAACAGGCGGTGCACCAGCACTCGCCGCCGCCGCGCGCAGACGTGCCTCGGGATCGGTGCTGAAGTCGCGGCGCAGATCGCGCAGGACGCGCAGCGCGCCCCGGCGTCAGAACTGCATGAGGGCGCGCGCCTGCTTGATGTAACTGGACGCGGTGCGGTACACGGAGCGACTGCCCAGGGCGACCGCCGCGCCGAAGGCGCGCGCTGCGAGCCGGTAGTGTCCGTCGCGCAGCGAGCTCGCCGAGCGCCATCTGCCGGCGTATCGAGCGTGGCGAAAGTTCGAGGCGGTGCCCAGCGATTTCCGCGCCGCGTCGTGGTCACCGAGCAGGGTCCGCACCCTGGCCAGCCAGTCGTAGGCCTCGAGCTGGCGCGGATGCGCCACCAGCGTCCGTTCGAAGGCGACAGCCGCGCCCGTGTAGTCTTTCTGCAGAAAACGCACGCGGCCGCTGCCGAGTCCCGCCCAGACGGCCTTGCGGCGCGTGAACACCTGGGCGTATATCGCCTCCGCCTGCGGGAACTTCTCCAGCGCCACGAAGGCCTCTGCCTTGAGGCGCAGCAGCTCCAGCACCTCCGCGCAATCCGC
Organism: Gammaproteobacteria bacterium; assembly: GCA_016712635.1. NCBI lineage: Bacteria > Pseudomonadati > Pseudomonadota > Gammaproteobacteria > Gammaproteobacteria bacterium. Next base: position 3,769 of record JADJQS010000003.1, read on the forward strand.
TGTCATGCGCTTGTCGCACAGTGACAGCGCCTCCTCGTAACGCTGCTCTTCCAGTGCCACCTCGATCGCGCCGGTCTCCTCCCGGCGGCGCAGGAGGCGCTGCATGCGGGCGGAAAACTGCTCGCGCGTGAAAGGCAGGGAGAGATAATCGTCGGGATGGCATTCCAGCACCCCCATGACCACCTGCGCGGTATTCTCCGCAGTCACCATGACGAAGAGTGTGGACGCCTTGAGAACCCCCAGCGCGCCTCCTCCAGCAATTGCTGTCCGTCACGGCCGGCGCCCAGGTGGAAATCGCATAAAACAACGTCGTAGCCGACCTGCGCCATCATCCGAATGGCCTCGGCTGCGTATGCGGTCTCATCGATCTGTTCCGCACCGCTCTCCGCCAGCATTGTTTTCAACAGGCGGCGTGTATCGGCGGACTCATCGACGATCAGAAAGCGGGTGCGCGTGAAATCGCAGGATGTATCAACGGGCTTACTCATGACTAATTTACCGCGCAGGGCCAGCCCCGCAGGGGGCGAACACTTCCGCGCTCCAGACGGAAGTCCATGGTGTTAACGGACTATTATCTGATTAACTTTAAGGAATTCGCCCCCGGCCGGCTGACAATCACCCCGGAGTGTGCTATTAAGACGCGCGATGGATCTATTCTCTTTGATTTCCCCCTCGGAGTTGTCTGCGCTCGCCACGGTCATCATGACCGACGTGGTGCTCGCGGGCGACAACGCCATCGTGGTCGGCATGGCAGCGGCGGGGCTGCCCGCCGAACAGCGCCGGCGCGCGATCCTCTACGGCATCATCGCCGCCACCGTGCTGCGCATCCTGTTCGCCTTGGTTACCACCCAGCTGCTGCAGATCATCGGGCTCATGCTCGCCGGCGGCATCCTGCTTCTGTGGGTCGGCTGGAAGCTGTATCGCGAGCTGAGCACGCCCCGCGCACATGCGGAGGAGGAGGGCGAGGCGGTGCTGGAAGGCAAGGACGTCACGACGCGCAAACCCAAAACCTTCCGTGATGCCGTGACCCAGATCGTCGTCGCCGACATCTCCATGTCGCTCGACAATGTACTCGCCGTCGCCGGTGCCGCACACGAACACCCCTGGGTGCTGGTGTTCGGACTGGTGCTGTCGGTGGCCCTGATGGGGGTGGCTTCGACTGTCATGGCGCGGCTGCTCGTACGCCACCGCTGGATCGGCTATGTCGGCCTGATAGTTATCCTGTATATCGCGCTCACCATGATGTGGGACGGAGCCCATCAGGTCGCGCAGGCGGTTTAAGCCGGTCCGAGCGATGGTTCACCCGCGCCAAGCGCAGGTGGTCAGGAGCCGGCGGGATTGCACAGACAGGCCGTGGTATTCATCTTGTCCGCAAGGAATCGGTAACCCGCCGTTATAAGCCGCTTGATCAGCGTTTCATACTGCTCATTCGTCATGCAGGAGTTTTCGAAGTGGATGATGGCCGGCCGACACCGCCCCAGATCAAGCATCGACAACACCTCGTAATCGTAACCCTCGGTATCGACCTTCAAGACATCCGGCATCTTAGGCGACAGCGCGAGTAATTCACTGAGGGTGATACAGGAAACCTGTTGTTCGACAATTGCCTCCTCACCCAATCCGATGCGGCGGGCATGCCCCAGGACATGCCTCCGGTCAAAGCTGGCCACACCGTTGGTGCGGGCCCAATGGGGCAAGTCATTCCGCTCCTCGAGCAGTTGCGGATCCAAGCGGTACAGCGTCATCGCATCGGCATCCGAATGGATCGCCTTGTTAAGCAGGGTAATCCCGGGATAGGCGGCGAAGTTTTTTTGCAGAATGGCGAAAACGTCTGGCTGGGGCTCCACCATGAGACCGGAGGCGCCATGATTGCGTACATAGCGGATGAGGTCATCGGCCCTGCTGACACCGTCATTGGCGCCGATCTGTATGAAATGAAGCTTGCCGCCGTTGCGGAAGACTTCGTGCTGGATAAGAAAATCAAGATCCGCGGAAAAGAGCACATTCTCCCGCAAAATAACCGGCATCGTCCGCTCGATGCGATGCCCCTTGCCGGCAAGCAATTTGTTCAACAGTTCCCGGGCGTTCATATTACCTGATTCATATTGATGAGCTTTATCGCCTCTCACGCTGGTCGTTCAGTACGTAATAAATACCGCGCGCGACTACCAGTATCTTTTGCATAAAGAAGGACTACGAAGGCCAATTCGCAGTTAACAGACAAAGGCGCTCAGGGTTGCCGCGAATCCAGAAACAACAATTGTAACTGCCGTGCAATGTAATAAGTATTTCGTGTATATGGAGCTGGCGAGAGGAATTGAACCCCAGACCGGCTGATTACAAATCAGCTGCTCTACCGACTGAGCTACGCCAGCGTATTCGGATGAAGTTGCGCGGATTATAGCAAACCCCGGGCGGTTTCCGACCCGCGGGCGGAATTCCCTACTGACATGTGACCTCCTGCATGGGAATCTCAGGGAAATCGTTCCGCAGCTGATCCCACAGCGGGGCGGATTCAGCGGCCTCGAATTCAAATGCCAGGGTATAAGCCATCGTGTCACGCATGCGGTCTTCGATCAGCGGCGTTACGCCCCTGGCGAGGATCTCATTGCGGCGATCCTCCACCGTGTCCTTTCTTTTATAGACACCCAACGAGATGAAATAACGTTTGTCGGGCAGCGCTACGATAGCGATGTCTTCGAATCCCATCCGCTGCAATTCGCGGTAACGCGCACGCGCCCCGGCATAGGAGAGATATTCGGGTAAACGCACCCAGTAGCCATCTGCAACGCTTTGCACGGCCTCCCGGATGCTTGCCTGCCCACCTGCCTGCCGTACCGCCGCCTGCGCCCGTTCCATCGACGCGCGATCCGTGGAAGGTCCGAGTTCATAACATTGCCTGGTGACCGCAGGCGCGGCAGCGACTTGCCGGGGCAACTGCTCATCGTCAGGCTGCCCTTGGACCGCATCTATGTTCAGGCCGGACTCGGCAGGGTCATCCTGGACCATATCTGCCGCCGGTTCCGGCGTCGCGTTACTATCCTCGTCCGCCGCCGGCGCCAGGGCCATGACTTCAGCTGCGCCTGCAGATCCCGGTTCCGCCGACGCCGCGTCGGGACGCTCGCTCAACAGCATCAGCGGGGTTGTCCCCGGATCGGTGACCTGGAAATTTTGGAGTGCGGTGTCATGATCGTCGAAGCCGCGCGCCTGGTACTGCCAGGCAAAGAAGACGATATTGGCCATCAGCAGCACGATGAACAGGAGTCTCACGGACCAGCCTCCGCGACAATGGCCAGTCCCTGCAGTACCAGTTCCGGTTCAAAACGGAAGTCGGCGGACAACAGCGGACGTATGGTGTCCGCGTCGCCGCCGGTGAGGATGCAGGTCATCCCGCCTCCGACAGACTCATCAGCGTCCCTGACAATACGCTCGATCAAGGAGGCAGCCGCGTACAGGGTACCGCCCATCACGCCTCCGCGGGTATCCTGCGCCAGCAGCGGGACGTCCCGCGATGATATATCGCCCATCGCAGGCCCGATGCCCGCCGTCTTCTCGAGCAGCACGCGGCGCATGAGGACGAGGCCTGGCACTATGAGCCCGCCGAGGTGTTCGCCGTTCTTCTCCATCACGTCTATGGTGAGCGCCGTGCCGCAATCGACGACACAGACGGGACCCTTGACGAGCCGGCGCGCGGCGACGAGCGCGAGCCAGCGGTCAACCCCGAGGAGCTGCGGTTCCGGTATACCCGTTTGTGACTCCGAAACCTTTCGCCTGGGCGGAAACGAACTCGGCTTGCAACCCCCAGATCCGCTGCGTCCATGCGCCGAATGACGCCGCGAATTCCGCACCTGCGACATTTGCGATGAGCAGGCGTCGCGGCGGCGTCAGGGCGGCCCATGGCGCGGACAGGGGGTCGACACCATCAGCGCCGCCGTGCCGCAGAATGGCGCCTCCCGAGTGCAGCACCCCATTTTCAAGCACCGCCCATTTGATACGGGTGTTACCCGCGTCCACCAGCAGGATCATGCCATCGTACCAGCGCGCGTACCGGAGGACTCGCGCGATGAATCTGCATCGAGGGCACGCAGGCTGACATCCCCGGAATGATAGCGCTTGATGGCACTGCCTTCCTCGACAAGCAGCGCACCGCCGCCGTCGATACCGCGCGCTATGCCGAACTCCTCGCCGTGGATCGTGGTAATGGCCACCGCCCGGCCCAATACGATATCGTGGCGGCGCCACTCCTCGAGCAAGGCATCGGGACCCGCATCCTCGAACTCGCACAGCATTTCGATCAGTTTTCCGAGGAGCATGCCGGCTAGGCTGTTACGTGAGACATTGCGTCCGGTGATGGTGGCCAGATCGGTCCATGCCTGGTCAATGGTGCCGCCGAGCTGCCGCGGCATGTCGACGTTAACACCCACACCGATCACCACTCTGGAACTACCGCCGGCTTCTCCGCTCATCTCGATAAGGGCTCCGGCGCATTTCGCACCGCGCCAGAGCAGGTCGTTGGGCCACTTGAGGCCGATACCGACCACACCCATACCCTGTAGTGCGCGCAGCACGGCGACACCCACAGCGAGACTGAGACCCGAGAGCGCGTCCGGCCCGGAATTGAAGCGCCACAGCAGCGAGAGATACAGGTTGCGCGCATACGGCGACACCCACGCGCGGTTGTTGCGTCCGCGCCCGGCGGACTGGTCTCCGCCGAGGCATGCATAGGCGGAGGGAAGTCCGGATGCGCGACGGCGCAGTTCGCTGTTGGGGGAATCGATCTGCTGGAACAGTTCGATCCCGCCCAGGCGCGCGCGCGCCGCGTCGCTGAGCCCGGCGCGGATCTTCATCTCGGAAAGGAACTCAATGCCGCTGGCCAGTCGGTGCCCCTTGCCGGGGACGGAATGTATTTCGATGCCGCGCGCCTTGAGCACCCGCAGATGCTTCCATACCGCGGCGCGCGTGATTCCCAGCGCCTCTCCCAGTACCTCGCCGGAATGGAAATGGCCGTCGGCGAGGATGCTCAGTAATGCGGTCCCTTGCGGCATCGCGATAGTGTAGCAGCTCGCTATTGTACGCAGCGACCGTCAACACAGAGCGGTCATATGAACAGTTCAGTTAAATAAAAAAGCCGATTCCCATAGCAGGAACCGGCTTGTGCGGATGTGAGTTCTGCGCTCGGCGGCCGCAGGCAGCCAGGAAAGGCTTCAGCCTGCCAAGGCCATAGCGACAAAACCGCAGATCAATGTAATTACGGTTATACCTATGCAAAGCACGCCATCATCTGTTGCCGCATCTCTCTTGCTGGCCATGGTCACCTCCTTCATTAGTGTTGTTCCGTATTAACGCCGTCGCACCAGTGCACTGCCACTGCATCAATACCATAATCAACAAGGTATTTGGTCAATATAGCGCCATAAACCATAATATAATCAAGGGATAATGCAGGCCATCATGCGGATGCTTGGCCGGGTTCACGATGCGGCCGCATTGATATAACTGCATATATCAATGAGTCCTGCGGGAAGAATTTAAAGGCCGGGCGAGGACTTGCCGTTAGTGGCTGGGTGTATCAGAAGCGCGAGGGGGAAGGGGCTGATGCTGAGCTTTATTTGTCGCCATGCAAGCGATTTCGAACGCGTGCACGGTGAGAAACCGAACATGCTGTACCTCAATCGATTTCATTTCGAACATCTGCGTGACAATTTCACGGATCCCGAGGACATAGAGACGATGATGCGCCTGCTCGGCATGACCATCATGATCTCCGAGGACGCCATCAATCCGCGACTCGCGCGCATCGGGAGGCTGGTACCGCCGCTAGTCTCCGGAGCTGCGCGCGCGACACAGCAGCGGTCAAGGACCTGAACACACCTGAACCCGGGTACCCGGCCGAAGGCCGATACGGGACCTGATCGTCCCGCATCGGCGCATCGACTGTCCCGACTGTGTAAAACGACCCTAAGCTATTGAATGGGAACTGCCTGGGGGCGAACAGTCAGTGCCGCCCTAGACTGTTTACCCAACCAATACGTAGTTGGCGAATAACCCCAGCCCCAGGACGATGACACAGAGAGAGATCACAAGAAAAGCATCGTGATCACTTGCAGACTTGACGCGACTTGACATGCCTACCTCCACTTCAGTGGCTATCGTTGAGCTTGTATGTATTACCCCCACGTCAATCGTCTCGGACCGGTGCGACGGCGGAGAGAGCTGACCGTGATACCCTAGCAAAAATCTCGGGATTAAGGCAAGCCGCGGTGTGAGGATTCCGGTATCAGGGAACCGGATCGGGCGATATCTTGCGTTTTTCCTGGAAACTGGACACCGCGGCGCCGTCGCGCGTCATCCTGATTCCGCCCTGATGAATGGCCCCTTCGGCCATCGCCACCACCGGGCTGGTGATTGTGCCGGTGACACGGGCGGACGCACTCAATTCCAGCTTATCGCGGGCCACGATGTCACCGTTGACCTCGCCGGAGATGATGACCGTCGCGGCTGAGATGTTCCCACGCCAGCGTCCCTGCTCGCCCAGCACCAGCAAACCGTCGATTTCGCAATCGCCTTCGACGGATCCGTTGACGATACAGTTCTCGCTGCCGCGCATTGTCCCGGCCACGCTGGTCCCGGCTCCGATCAGGGTGGTGAACTGCCTGGCGCTGTCGAGCGCGCGGCGGCCCTTGCCGCCGGTGAACAACGATTGCATACCCCTGCGTCCCCCCAGTCCCCACCGGCCGGTTCAAGTGCCGGTTTACGTTGATAATCGAACCCGACCGCGCGCGATTATAACGCACTTAAAGAATCAATGAGTTAATTCCGATAACCCGGGTAGAAACCCTCTGGCACCCGGATATACGGACAGTGAAAAAACACTACTCGATTCTGAGCCTGCTGCTGATCCTGTGCTTGGGCAGGACGGCCGCCGCCGCCACGCCGCCCGATGTGGCCACGCCGACGCACGACATCCGTGTCTGATCGATGTCTCGGGCAGTATGAAGCAGAACGACCCCGCCAATCTGCGCAAGCCGGCTCTGCGCCTGCTGACCGGTCTGCTGCCATCCGGGACGCAGGCAGGTGTATGGACCTTCGCGCGCTACGTCAACATGCTGGTTCGCTTCGGCGAAGTGGACACGGCCTGGCGCGCCCAGGCCGTGGAGGCGGCGGAACGGATCAATTCGGCCGGACTGTTCACCGACATCGAGGCGGCCCTCATGACGGCGGCCTGGAACTGGACTGCCGATGCGCCCGGCGTGCGCCGCAGCATCATCCTGCTCACCGACGGGCTGGTGGACGTCTCCGAATTACCGGAGTCGGACCGCCTGTCACGCACACGCATAATCGACGAGATTCTGCCCCGCCTGCAAGACGCCGGAGTCGATATCTATACGATCGCCCTGTCGGACGGAACGGATCAGAATCTTCTCCAGCAGCTCGCTGCAGCCACCGGGGGCTGGTTCGGGCATGCCGAAAACGCCGATCAACTCGAGCGGATCTTCCTGCGCATGTTCGAAAAGGCGGCCAACCGCGATACACTGCCGCTGATCGACAACCAGGTCCTCGTCGATGACAGCATCGGGGAGCTCACCTTGCTCGTCTTCCGCAAGGACACTGCCCCGGCAACCACGCTGACCATGCCGGACGGCCTCACGTTCGGCTCGGCGCGCCTGCCGCCCAACGTGCGCTGGCACAGCGATGCGCGTTACGACCTGGTCACGGTGGAGAAGCCGGCGACGGGCGCCTGGCACGTCAACGCCGACACCGATCCCGACAACCGGTGATGGTGGTAAGCAACCTGCGTGTCGTCGCGACGCAACTCCCCAACCAGATCCTGGAAGGGGACGCGCTGGATTTCACTGATACGTTTCCACGGAACAGAACCAGGCCATCACCACCAAGGATTTCCGCACTTCCTCACGGTCAAGACGCTCGAGAGCTCTGCCGAGGGCGCCACGGCCGAACGGGCTGCTGCTCGATAACGGCCGTGACGGTGACATCGTCCACGGCGACGGGATCTTCGGCACAGCTGACTGCGTCCGGCGAGACCGGGGCGCATACCGTCGTCGTGGACGTCGACGGTACAACCTTCAGACGCCAGCACAGGCAGGACATCGAGGTGGTCGAGAGCCCGGTGATCGCGGACATCCGCACGGACGGAGAACGGAACCACCCTGTCCGTGATCCCGCGCGCAGGCATCATCGACCCCGAAACGCTGGAGGTCAGCGCCACGATCATTGATGACACTGGGCAGTCCGACACCCGGCGCCTGACGCGAACCAGTCCCGGCGAGTGGCGGCTGGGACTGGATGAGTTTCCTCCGGACACAGCGTATCGGGTGATTCTCGACATCGTTGCCGAGCGCCCGAACGGCAAACCGTTCAGCTATCAGAGCAAACGCTTTGCGCTTCGGGCATGCCGCAGGCGCTGCACGGAACCCCGGAGATCACCGAGGATGCTTCCGAGGCAGAACTGGTCGATATGAAGAGGACATCCTCCGAGGACGCAGAGGCCGAGGAGGCCATCGATTCGAGGGAGGAGCCGGAGCAGACCAGCTGGGCGCTGGTCATCACGGTTGTGATCCTGCTGAACGCGCTCCTGGGCGGCGGGATGTTCTGGTCTACCGGAAGCTCTTCGGGAACAGCGCGCAACCCGTCGCAGAGGAAGAAGCGGAGGATAACGACCGGTCCGCGGCGACTCCCGACGCGCCGGGCGCGGTGGCGACCCCCTTCGATGACTCCAAGCCGTCTGTAGTCACGCAGGTTGCGGAAGCGGCCGCCGCTGCGGAAACCAAGGCGGTCGCGGACGTCGCGCCCGTGCAAGAGGACGCCCCGGCGGAAGGCTGGATGTGGAGGCAGCGGCAGACACATCACCCGAACTGGTGATGGAAGGAGACGCGGCCTCTACCAAGGCGTCCGGAGAGATCGACGACCAGTTGAAGAATCTCAACGTGGATGACATCGACCTCGGTTTCGAGGAAAGGCCCGCAGCACCGGTTAGCGATTGACGGGTACTACTCGGAGGCGATCTGCCGCCCTCCGCTGTTTCTGGCCGTCTCGGCTAAAGCGCCGCCGCCTCCTCGGCGGGTAATCCGCCACCCCTTTGGTGAGGCCGCCATGCCCTTCTTTCCCTCCTGCCAGCCGGCGGGGCGTTTACCTCGCCATGTTTCTCGGTGAACTCGGAGGCATCGACCATACGCGACATCTCGTCGATATGCGGCCGACCGGCAGGTCGTTTACACCACACGGTGGCGCACGATGCCTTCCTTGTCGATCGGAAGGAACCACGCAGCGCGACGGCGTCGTTTACGAGCGTCTTAATCCCGGGCGTTACCCTTGGTGAGATCGGCAGCGAGGCAGATACCGCGTACGTTACCGATACCGCCCTTGTTGACCGGCGTGTTCTTCCCGCGCGAGATGGCTGAAATGCGAGTCTGCCGAACGATCACACGGACGTTGCGCTGGAACCTGTCGGGCGATGATCGAAGGCAATCAACTCGGACGGGCACACGAAGGAGAAATCAGTGGATAGAAAGAACGGCACCACATACTTACCGCGGTAGTGCGACAGCGGAAGCTTTCATTGAAACTGTTGTCCGGCATCACGGCGGTCGGCGGTGAAATCTGGGGCCGGCTTCGCCCCAATGCGGTCACCACATTTCTCATAAAGATATCTGCTGAAACGATAATCCGACATTTAAGTGACAACAATTCTCATTTAGTTTAACGATTTCCAGTAGGCTTGCGAAATTACCCGTTCGTTACCCCGAACATCATACTAAAGTGCCGTTCCAGATAAACCACTTCTGAAGCGGACATTTTCGGGACGCGTCCAGAAACGAGGGCATCGCAATCGCAGGTCCGGCGCTGAATCGGGACCAGAATCAGGCAATGCCGCAATCGCCGGGCGCGACCTCGCCGTCCTGTGGCATCCTGCACCCAGATGAAGGATCATGAATTCGTACCGCTGGTCACGATCCGACGCGGTACCGGCGTCTGGCTGGAGGATTTCGAAGGCCGGAGATACCTCGACGCCATCAAACTCACGGTGGGTCAATCTTTTCGGGCACGCCAATCCGCGCATCAGTGCCGCCGTCCGGACCAACTACCATCGCTCAAACGCAGCCAAATGCTAGCCAGCCGCCCATCTCCCTGCACTAGAACTGGCCCGACCGCCTGGTGGGGATCACTTCCGGTTTAGTACGCTGTTTCTTTGCGGACAATGGATCATCCGCCGTGGAAGTCGCCGCAAGACGAGCTTCCACCACTGGCGCAATCTCGGGCACCATAAGAAGACAAAATTCATCAATTTAGACAAATAGTTACCATGGTGAAACGCTGGGCGCACTGGCCGTGGGCGACGCCTTCTTACAAGAGATATACCGCCCGCTTTTTGATGCAGGCCATTTCGGTGCCTTCTCCCGATTGTTAATGGCGCGAAAACGGACAAAGCTGGAGCGATCATTCGGCGCACCGTTTTGAGGAGCGATGCGTAAACACTGGGCGCCACCATGATGAGAGTATGCGCGGTGATCGTCGAGCCGCTG
>JADJQS010000004.1 GCA_016712635.1 Gammaproteobacteria bacterium
CCGCCACCTGATCATGCCGACCGGCACCGCCTTCGACATCACCGACGCCTGCGTGGTGAAGATGACCGAGGCCGCGCAGCAGCTACCCGGGACAAATACCGCGACGAGGCCGCCGGCGGAAGCGTCATCCTCAACATCTTCGCCTCCACCGGCTCGGCCGGCAAGCTCGCACAGGGGGCACCGTCCGCTTCCGGATCGTGTCTCCCGAGCGGCGGACGCTGGACATCACCAGCGCGCAGCTCGTCGAGGAATGGCGGCGCATGATCCGGGGCAGTGCCGGGGGCGGAGTCGCTCACCTACCGCGCCGAGATCGGGCGCGCGGGGGAACCCATCCCCGTGCAGCTGAGCGAGACAGAACCTCAGGACGCTGGCGGAGGTCGCGGAGCTATCGTGCATTGCGCGGCTGGAGACCTATCCGACGGTGTTCGACATCGTCGACAACCTGTCGGACGGCAAGCAGGAATGATACCAGATCGAGCTGAACGCGCAGGGCGAGGCGCTGGGCCTGACGCGCTCTCCGATCTGATCCGCCAGGTGCGCAACGCCTTCTTCGGCATCGAGGTCCAGCGCATCCAGCGCGTACGCGACGAACGTGCGCGTGATCGTTTGCTTCCCGCACGCGGAGCGCACCACGCGCTGGCCGGCCTGCAGCAGATGCGCATCACCGCGCCCGACGACCCGCCTGATCCCGCTCGACAACGTCGCCGTCCTCCAGGCCGGGCAAGAGCGCAGCGGCCATCTACCGCATCAACCGGGCGCGCACCATCAGCACGTCACCGCCGACATCGACAGGGAAGCGACCAACATGAAGCGGTGCTGCAGAACGACCTGACCGCCTTCCTGGACGGGCTGATGCGGCCAGTATCCCGGGGTGTCCCTATTCGCTCGAGGGCGAGGCGCGCGAACAGGCGGGAACCTTCGGCTCGATGGAACTGGGTCTGCTGTTCGTCCTGTTCATCATCCACGCGCTGCCGGCGTTACCGTTCCGCTCCTACGCGCAGCCGTTCATCGTCATATGCGGTCATCCCCTTCGGCATCATCAGCGCCGTCATCGGACACTGGTTCATGCGCGTGGATCTGACCATCGCCAGGCCTGATGGGGCTGATGGCCCTGGTCGGCGTAGTGGCGTTGGTGCCCGACAGCCTGGTGATGGTGGATTACATCAACAAACGACGCCTGCGCGAGACGCGTGACAGCGGCCGTATCCTGCTCAAGTCGGTGCTCGCCGCCGGCACCGCCCGCTCCCGTTCGATCATGCTGACCTCGCTGACCACCTTCTTCGGCCTGATCCCGCTGGTGTTCGAGAAATCCACCCAGGCCCAGTTCCTGATCCCGATGGCGGTGTCGCTGGCCTTCGGGGTGATGTTCGCCACGATCGTCACCCTGTTCATGATCCCGGGAATCAACTACGCTGATCCTGGAGGATGCGCGCCGGCTGCTGGAAAGGTGGTAGCCGCGCGGCCACGCGCTGGCGACCGAAGGCAGATCGCGCCGGGCCGGAGTGAACGCGGGAACGGCGGGATCGGCCACCGGCGGAGGAGATGCGCCAGCAGCCCTGATATCGCAATCATCCGCATCATAAAGCTCATACAAGCACGAGCCGGTTCAGCGCGGCCTGTCCCACCGTATCGTGACCCGCTCGGCGAAGAACACGCAGCCCGTTACCCGCGCTCTGGGTGCGATCGAGGAGCCGCCGCCTCGCGTACCCGCGCCAGGTCCGGTTGCGGCGGCTGCAGGGTGTAACGGCAGTCCGCCGGCGCATTGATCAGCCGGATGGCGCCGGCGTCACCTCCGCATCACAGCATTTCGATGTAGCCGGTCGGGTCATGCACGGAGTACGCGACCGGGACCTCCGCGCCGACACCGCTGTCGCGAACGGGAGGTGAGAAGCTCAACTCCAGGCGGCGGCCCTTGAAATCGATCGCGGTCTCCGTGGGAACTCACCGACTCCACCTCATCCGCTCCGGCCTCGGCCCGGGTCATGTAATGAAACCTGGCGGTTAACTACATCATCACCGCGAGAATCCTGCCGGACCGCTGGGCGTCAATTGCATCCACACCGCTGAACGTGAGGCCTTGCGTCACGTAGGCGGGAGATAAATCTCGTCGAACAGCCGGGTCATGCCAAAGGCCGCCATGCGAAAAGAACCGAGAATCCAGCGCGCACCTGGTTTATTTCAACATCGATCCACGCATGGGGGTGCGCCATCGGCTATGTGAGGGCGCGGCCCGCCGACGATGGCCGCAGTTGCGGCTGAAAGGATACAGGCCCGCCATGCGGGGAACCCGCGCAGGCTCATGTCAGACCGGCCTTTATCGCTCCGGGATTGAATTGGCACGACGTTTCGGGATCGCGCCGCGGGCCTATCGCTATTCAACTTCTTGTACGGTTCGGACTTGAGCGCATTGAGGGTGTAGCCTGTCTCGCTTAGCCCGCTCGAGGTGAGCTCCACTTTCATCACGCCGGTCACCCACACTGTGTCGAACAGGCGTCGCACCTGCACGTTGCACCCCGCGCCTTGACGTTAACGATCTGGTTCGCCGGCGGCGGAGGCACATGGATGCAGGCGCCGTAATAGGGCACCAGCAGGAATTCGTTCACCACCTGGCCGTCACCCTCCAGCGGGACCACGAAACCGGGCAGTTTCACCGTCTGGTTGTGCAGGGCGCTCAGCACCGGCGCCTCCTTCCACATCGTCTGCAGCTTCTTCATCAGCTCCTGCGCGCGCGGATCGTCGTCGCTCAGATTCTGCACGTCGTATTCCTCGAGCAGCGTGTCCGGACGAAAATCGTCGGGCAACCAGATTATCCCAGCTGAGGACCTCGACCTCCAGACCGTGGATTTCTCCGCCGCCACGGTTAGGCTGCGGCCGGTTTCGGCAGATCCACGACCTGGTGCGCGACCCCACCTACTGCCCCGCGCCCCATCAGGCAGGCGGTCAGCAGCGGCAGCACCATGATGAAGGCGCTCAGTGCAAGATACTTCATGGAATGTTCCTCATAATCGAACCGTCAGCCCGTCGGCGAGCGAACGGTGGTAGGCGAGCCAGGCCGGCAGCAGACCGCTCAGCAGACCGACGCCGAAGACCGTCCCCAGCAGTCGGCGAGCTCGCGCGGCGTCGGCGGCGCAAGTCCGAGGTACAGGCCCTGCGACTCCAGCACCGGTCGCAGGATCAGGATCAGGGCGTAGAGCAGGACCACCCCTAGGCGATCCCCGCCAGCGTCAGCGCCGCCGTCTCCCGAGGATCAGGGTCAGGATCTGGCGCGGGTGCGCCGGCGACCGAACGCAGCACCGCCATCTCCGCCGCCGCGCCTCCAGCCCCGCCAGCAGCACGGTCAACGCCATGCCGGCCATGCCGACGACCACCACGAACCTAAAACACCGCGAGCAGCACGCGCTCGCCCCACGCCGACCAGGTCCCACAGCTCCTGCAGGGTCGCCCCGGGCAGAATCGCGAGCAGCGGTTCACCGCGGTAGTCATTGATGTACGCTGCACACGGAAGGTCGCGATGCCGGACTTCCAGGCCGACCAGCAGCGCGGTGACGGTCTTTGGCGTCAGATTCATGTGCATCGCCTGTTCCGGGTTCACGTGCAGGCCGAATCGGTACGCCGCCTCCAAGCGATGTGGATCGCGGTGATGCCCTGCAGGCTGACCCAGGTTCGAAGCGGTCGATCGGCGTGCCGGTGCGCCTGAGGATGCCCGCTCACGCGGAAGGGCATGTTGGCGTGCTCCATCAGGGTCACCTCGCCGGCGCCGTGGGCGAGCACGATCACCTGCCCGAGCCGATACTCCCAGGCGCGCGACAGCGCCGCCGAGCACGGCCCTCAAAGGGCGTCTGGAAGATGCCTCCTCCGCGAAGGACGGCGTGCGGATTCGCCGGCGAAGCGGTAGTGCTCGAAGAACGCCGGCTCCGTCCCCACCACGCGGTAGCCGCGATGGGAGTCGCCGAGCGAGATCGGCACCACCCAGCGGGTCTGGGGCTGGGCGGCAATATCCTGGTAGCTCTGCCAGTCGATGTTGTTGGTCGCGCTGCCGATGTGGAAGATCGAATACAGCAGCAGCTGCGCCGCCACTGGCGCGCGCCCACGATCAGGTCGACCCCGGAGATGGTGTTGGCGAAACCGCTGCGCGCCTCGGTGCGCAGGCGTTCCACCTGAGCAGCAGGGTCACGCTGAAGGCGATCGCACACAGGTGAACACCGCCGCCAGGCGGCGGTTCCACAGGCTCTTCACCGCGAGATCAAGCATCGACATGGGCGATCCTCCCGGCCTGGTTGATGTCCCGCAGATTGAGGCCGCGGTCGAACAGCGACTCCAGTGAGGCGTCGTGGCTCACGAACACCAGCGTCGCGCCGCGGGCGGCGCACTCCTCCATCAGCAGGCTGATGGAACAGCGCGCGTGTGTCACGTCGAGCGCCGAGGTCGGCTCGTCGGCGATCACCAGCTCCGGGCCGCCGATCGCGCGCGCGCCGCCGCCCCCTGCTGCTGGCCCACGCTGAGCTCCGTCGCCGCGCGGTCGAGCAGCTCTCCCCCAGGTCGAGCTGGGAGATCAGGCGGCCCGCCTCGGCGCGCAGGCCTCCGCGCCCCAGCACATGCGCGCGCCGCGCCCGCGAGAAGCGCAGGGGGCAGCAGTACGTTGTCGAGCACGCTCGGGTACGGCACCAGGTTGAAGAGCTGGAAGATGTAGCCGACATGGTCCGCGCGGAAGCGGTCGCGCGCCGAGCCGGTCAGCACGCCGAGGTCCTGGCCCAGCACCGACACCGTCCCGCGCTGCGCCAGCGTACCCCGCCCAGCAGGTTCAGCAGCGTGCTCTTCCCGCTCCCGCTCCGGACCCTTCAGGAACAGCCGCTCGCCCCGCGCCACCTGGAGCCGCCTCGGTGGCCAGCCGGCGCGCCGCCGCGGTTCCATCCCGAACTCCGCCCGCGGACGTCGATGAGAACCTCATTCATGAATAAGGTATCCCGGAAACGGAGCGGGGAGAGTCCCCGCTCCTCCCCCCTCACTGTGACAGCTTCAGCTTCGTGGCCGACGGCGTCAGCTGCGCACCGGTCTGGCCGCCCGGCAACTGGCCTGCACCTCCAGCCGGCTGGTCCCCGGAAAACGCCCGAAGAATCCCTCTTTGGGTCGATCTCCTTCAGCGCGTCCACGCGGGCACAGCTGATTTCCCAGAACACCGCGATGTCCGCATGCTCCTCTCCGCCGGCCTCGCCTTCATGCTCGTGCCCGTGATCGTGATCGGCCTCGTCCTCATGGTGATGCCCCTTGTCGGCCTCATGCCCGTGGCCGTGATCCGCTTCGCCTTCATGCCCGAGCAGCCCGCTCTTCACCATGACACGCTTTTGCGAGCATTGTGCGGCCGGCGTGAAGGACATGAGCTTGCCCCCCTGTTTCAGGTCGGCGACCGCCTTATCCAGCGTCGACCGCTCCTTCGCATTTCCGGGCTCGTGGTCGAAGCCGACCAGATTGACCGCCGGACTGTCGAGATCCAGCTGCACGGTTCCGCCCTCGACCGCGATATCCAGGCGTGCGGCGCCGTGTTCGTGGGCGCCGTGCTCATGTCCTGCCTCGTGCGCCTGTGCGACGGCGATGCCGCCCAGCAGAACGCACGCTACTGTGATTATGTCTCGTATCACGATTGTATCCTCCGGATTGTGTGCCGGCGGCGCGACACCATGTCTGCCACCGGATGAAACTCCTTGTGTGAATCTCAGGCCGGGCGGCCGACGGGGGGGCTGCGGGCGGAGGGTCCGCGCACGGAAAACGGAAAGCGCATGGAAAAAACGGCATGGGGCAGGATGTATACCGAAAGCATGACCGCCGGGAGGATAGTCATCACCAGGCCGTACTGCATATGGTCCGCCGCCTGACACAGCGGACAGGTCTCCTCCGGTGGGGTCAGGGCGTGCTCGGCCTGATGATGGAGCAGGCAACGCCTGCCATAGCAGCAGAGCGGCGCCGAGAAGAGTGACGGCATACGCAGCGGCCGCTGCTTCATGAGATCCATGGCGTCATCCCGCTTCACCGCGCAGCCCGGCAGTAACCGTAGAACGTCAGCTCGTGGTTTTCCACCTTGAAGCCCCGTGGAAC
Source organism: Gammaproteobacteria bacterium (assembly GCA_016712635.1). NCBI lineage: Bacteria > Pseudomonadati > Pseudomonadota > Gammaproteobacteria > Gammaproteobacteria bacterium. The sequence continues at coordinate 6,091 of JADJQS010000004.1, forward strand.
CATGCTTTTCAGTTCCTTTATACAGCCGTCGAGATCGAAGCACGGTCGCAGCGATTGCATTTGAAATGGTGGTGGTGGGTGCTTTGACCGTTTCGTAGCGGACGGTGTCGCCAGGATGACCACGGCCTGCAGTTCACCGGCGTCGAGCAACCGTTTTACGGTCCGGTACACAGTCGCAATCCCCAGGCTCGACATGTGACTACGCCCCAGGTCCAGGATCTCCCGGACGGTGAGCGGATGGCCGGCCTCCTGTATCAGCCGGGCGACGATCTGCTGCTTCTGCCTCGTATTGCGTTCCTGCATCGGTGCTCCCCGATTTGGCAGCCACCATACTATATTGATCTTTCATTATCAATAACGGTGAAGCAGAACATCGATGGCCGACCGCGAACGCCGGACGGGCCGACGTCCGTTTGACACCGTCTGCCCGATCACTTCTAATCTCTCCACCCGGAACAACGCCGCCAACAGGGAACGAGCCGCCCGCCCGCACGGGCTGAGCTGACATTTCATCCGCCATGCGTTTTCCCATCGTCACCCGCATCGTCGGGATCTTTCTCCTGCTGTTCAGCCTCACCCTCATCCCCACGCTGCTCGTCGCGCTCTACACCCGCGACGGCGAGGCGCTGCACTTCGTGCAGAGCATCCTGCTGATTGCCGTGCCGGGACTGATGTTGTGGTACCCCACCCGCCGCCACAAGGGGTGAGCTGCACAATCGCGAGGCGTTCCTTGTCGTCGCGCTGTTCTGGATCCTGCTCGGCATGCTGGGCAGCCCGCCGCTGGCTCTGGGGCGCATCTCAGTATCACCGATGCGGTATTCGAGGCGGTGTCGGGCTTCACCACCACGGGCGCGACCGTCATCGTCGGCATCGACGCCCCGCCGCCTTCTATCCTGATATACCGGCAGCAACTGGCGCTGGCTCGGCGGCATCGGCGTGGTCGTACTCGCGGTCGCCATCCTGCCCATGCTCGGCGTCGGCGGCATGCAGCTCTACCGCCTCGAGACCGCGGGTCCGATGAAAGACAAAGCTCACCCCGCGCATTGCGCACGGCACGCGCGGTATGGGTGATCTATTTGACGCTGACGGTAACATGCGCCGGCCTACTGGCTCGCCGGCATGTCGGCCTTCGACGCCATCGGGCACCAGCACCCTGGCGACCGCCGGCTTCTCCACCCACGATGCAAGCCTGGGTTTCTTCAACAGTCCGGCCGTTGAATCGGTCGCCATCGTCTTCATGCTCCTGGGCGGCATCAGCTTCAACGTGCATTTCCTGTTCTTTCACGGGCGCGGCGCGTCCTCCTACTGGCGCGACCCGCAGACCCGGACGTTCCTCGTAATCGTCGCCGCCCTCATCGCTGTCACTTCAGTGCTGCTGTATCTCGGGGAAAGTTATGGCAGTCCGCTCGAGGCCCTGCGGTACGGCGCGTTTCACGTGGCCTCCGTCATCACGACCACCGGTTACCACGACCGACTTTTCCTGTGGCCACTCGCCACCCCGCTGCTGCTGATATTCGCCGCCCATATCGGCGGCTGCACGGGTTCGACCTCGGGCGGCATCAAGGTGATCCGCATCATGCTGCTCGGCAAGGTCGGAATCCGCGAGATGATGCGCCTGATCCACCCGAACATGGTCCGGCCGATCAAGATCAGCGGGCGCACCGTACCCAAGCCGGTGCTGGACGCCGTGTGGAGCTTCTTCTCGGTCTACGTCGCCATCTTCATCGGGCTGATGATCCTGGTGATGGCCACCGGGGTCGACCAGGTCACCGCCTTCCGGTGCCATCAGCGCCACCCACCAACCTCGGCCCTGGCCTGGGCGACGTCCCGTCACCTTCCATGACATCAACCCCGTCGCGAAGTGGCTCTGCACCTTCGCGATGCTGCTCGGCCGCCTCGAGATCTTCACCCTGCTGGTCCTGTTCTCGCCGGTGTACTGGCTGGGCAGTTCCTCCACTCTCCCGCCGCGCCCGCGGACCCTCGCAGACCGATCACTCGCGGCCCGGAATGCCCGTGCTGGCGTGGCATCACTGCTCGATGAGTCGTCTCCCAGGCATGCACGACTGACATATATAAGGGACAAATCATTGACGACTCCCCGGGGTCATGGTAATTAATATGATCATTTGTAATTAAGTATTATTAATTAAACAAACACCCCTCTCGTCATGGCCAAAGTGCAGCAACGAATTTGTCAGCGCCCTCTTTGAACAGTACGGCCCGCGACTTGTCCCGCTTCTGGGTCGCCGACTGGAATCTCAGGAAATTGGAGGATGTTACGCAGAAACCTACCTGCAACTGCTGGAGACATCCCAATCCCGGCGAGATCGGAACCCGCATGCCTATCTGTTCAAGACCGCGTCCAATCTCGCCGTGGACCATCTGCGGCGCCGCCGTGTCCATACAGACCGTATCAGCCCCGGCGTGGAGGCCGAGGCGCTCGCCTCCACTGGACCCGAGCCCGATGCTGCGGTGGACGCCTCCAGGCAGATCGCGAATTTCCGCGAGATCCTCGCCGGTCTCCGCCCCTGCCGCACCGTGTTCCTGCTCAACCGCATCGATGGCCTGTCCCACGCGGAGATCTCCCAACGCGTCGGCATCTCGAAGAAGTCCGTAGAACGCTACATCGTCAAGGCGCTGGAAAGGTTCCATCGCCGCCTCAACCGCCAGCCGGAATAGCGGCAAGGCAGATTTGTGACGTCATTCGCCGGGCCGGTGCGTCTTAACGATTCATGACCCGCAGCAGAATCCGATGTGCATGAGCGCCCGATGAGCGACCGCCAGACACCCGATGAACGCAGGGCCGGCGCCGAGGCGCTGTACTGGGTTGCCCGTGTCCACTCCGGCGAATGCACGGACGAGGATCGCCGCGCACTGGATGAATGGCTCGGCCAGGCCGAGGCGAACCGTCGCGCCTATGACGAGGTGCGCGCAACCTGGGACGGCATGGAACCCTTCAAATCGGCAGTTATCCCGGAAATGCGCGCGGCGCGCGCCTATCCGCGGCGGCGCCGGATCCGCCTGCTGCCCGCAGCAGCGGCGGCGGCACTCGTCCTGGCCACACTTGCTTCGGTATTCTGGCTGCATGTCCCGCCGGAAGCACCGCAGTCGTTCGCGCGCTCGTCAGTGGAGCAACGCGACATCCGCCTTCCGGACGGTTCGACGGTAAACCTCAACGTCGACTCCGGATTGACGGTGATGTTCACCGAAGACAGCCGCACCGTACGGCTGGAACGGGGCGAGGCCCTGTTTACCATCGCCGAGGGCGACGCCAGAGCGTTCGAGGTACTGGCGGGCAACGGCCGGATCCGCGACATCGGCACGCGCTTCGATGTGCGCATTGATGAGGGCACCACCTCCGTCGCCGTGCTGGACGGGATCGTGGACGTCACCGTAGACAAGCATGGACATGCGCACCGGCTCATGGCCGGTGAAGCATTCGACTACGACGCGGCGGGGAGGATCTCTCCGGTCCGTGCGGTCGATGCCGACGCAAGAACGGCATGGACGGAAGGATTGCTGGTATTGAACGGCGTGACGCTGGAAGAGCTGGCGCGCGAGATGGCGCGCTACAACCGCATCGACATCCGTGTCAGCGACCCCGCGATCAACGCATACAGGATCAGCGGCACGTTCAGCATCCACGGCATCGATGACATGCTCGGCGCCATCGAGGCGATGCTGCCGGTCTCCGTGGTACGGGAACAGTCGGGGATCCTGCTGCTCGCGCGCCCGGAGAACCGCAGATAGAGACCCCACCCAACCATGACGGGTCCGCCAGGATGGTCGATCCTTTCGCTGATACCAGCCTGAGCCCTCTTCCCCACGCCATCCCGCGCCGTGCCCCAGGCGCTACCGGGGCTTCCCGCCGAGGGCGTCGGCGCGTGACCGCCAGCCCCGCGACACCTCCCATGGGCCACCGGGATCACACCTCTAAGAAAAAAATATGACGATTCCATCCGGCCTGCTGCGTCATATCTCCGTGCGCCTGTTCTCGGGACCGAAAACCTTCCATGCACGCGGGATAAGAATGATGATGGCCGGCTGCCTGACCCTGGCTTCCCTTGCCCTGCCCTGGGATGCCGCCTTCCCCGAGACGCGGGTGTTCGAACTCGACATCCCGCCGCAGTCCCTGTCCGGCGCACTGAAGTCGCTGTATCTGCAGGCGGAACTCCAGACACTGTACGTGGACGGGCTGGTCAGGGATCTGCGCAGCCCGGGGATCAACGGCCGGTTCACGGCGGAGGAGGCGCTGGAGCGCCTGCTGCAGGGGTCCGATCTCGCGTTTGAATTCACCGGAGCCAACACCGCCGTGATCAGGGCCGCCGGCGTGAATACCGGCAATATCCGTTTCCCTTCGATCACGATCGCCGAGTCCGCCCCGGATCTCGATCCCGACCTGCCGTCGAATCTCGTCTCCGTAACGCGCGCCGAACTGGCGCGCCGCAATGTCGCCACCGCCGAGGACGCCGTGAAATACGCACCGAACCTGCGCGTGCGCAAGCGATTCATCGGCGACCGCAACACCCCGATCGAGGTGCGCGGCACGAGCAACATCCAGAGCGCCCGCGGCCTGGTGCTGGCGGACGGGATGCTCCTCAGCAATTTCCTTTCCTCGCAGCATGAAACCGCGCCCCGCTGGTCCATGATCCAGCCGGAGGAGATCGAGCGCGTGGACGTGATGTACGGGCCCTATTCCGCGCTCTATTCCGGCAATGCGATGGGCGCCGCCATCGTCTACTCCACGCGCATGCCGGACGGTCCCCAGGCGGATGCGCACCTGCTGCTCCATCGTCAGCAATTCGAGTATTTCGGCACCGACGACACCTACGACGGACACGTCGTCAACGGCCTGCTGGGCGACCGCCGCGACCGCTTCTCCTACCAGCTCGGCGTCAGCCGACTGGACGGCACCAGCCAGCCCACGCAGTTCGTCACGCTCGCGCCCTCGACCAGCGCCGCAAGCGGCGGGGAAACCGTGGTCCGCGGCTCCTATCCGGTGCAGAACCGCAACGGCGACGACGTGATCCTCGTCGGCGTCGGCGGCGCGGGCATCGAGCACACCGGGCAGGACGAATTCAAGCTGAAGCTCGGTTACGACCTCGCGCCCGATACCGAGGGCAGGTTCACGCTCGTTTCCTGGCGCATGGACCGCCTCTCCGGCCGGGCCGGCGACACCACCTACCTCAGAGGCGCCGACGGCACCCCCGTCTACAGTGGACCGATCGACCTCGACGGCCTCCGCTACGACCTCGCCGACACCACGTTCGCCCCGCGCGCGGGCGAGGAGGAACACTGGATGTACGCCGCGTCGCTGAAAACCCGGCGCGAGCAGGGCTGGAACTACGAGGCCTCCGCGTCCCTTTACGACATGAAGGAAAACGTCACCGGAACTCCAACGACGGCGCCACCGGCGGCCTTCGCGGGCGGCGCCGGCACGCTGAACAAATGGGGCGGCAGCGGCTGGAGGACGTTTGATGCCAAGGCGGAGACTCGCCTCGAACGCCATCGGCTGACGCTGGGCTACCACTACGACCTCTATGAAATGAATCAGGACAACTACGCCACCGACGACTGGCGTGGCGACGATGCCGCCGGCCTGATCGATTCTTACACCGGCAGGACCGAGACCCAGGCCATGTTCGCCCAGGATGCATGGGAATTCACCGGGCGCTGGAAATCGGTCCTGGGCCTGCGGGTCGAGAAGTGGCGCGCCTTCAATGGGACGCGCGCGAATGCGTCGACCGCCGTCGATTATCCCGACCACAGCGAATCCGCGCTGTCGCCGAAGGCGGCGGTCGAGTTCGCGCCCGCGGACGGATGGCTGTTCCGCCTGGCGGTCGCCAAGGCCAACCGCTTCCCCACGGTGACCGAGCTGTTCCAGGGCGCGATCTCGGGCAACGAGATCATCAACAGCGATCCCGGCCTCAAGCCGGAACGTGGACTGTTCACGGATTTCACCGCACGGAAGGCGGCGGCCAACGGCGCCGTGCGTTTTTCGCTCTACCGGGAAGACACCCGCGATGTCCTGTTCCGGCAGAACAACACCATCGTGGTCCCGACCGTCACCAGTTACCAGAACATCGACCGGGTGAGGGTTCACGGCGTCGAGATTGCCTACGAAGGTCGCGACGCGTTCGTTACCGGCCTGGACCTGGCTGCGGACGTGTCATTCAACGATTCCAAAATCGTGGAGAACCGCAGGAATCCCGCCACTGAAGGCAACGAGTTCTACCGCATACCGCGCGCGCGCGCGGGCCTGGCGGCCAGCTACCGCCAGACCGGCCGCCTGACATACAGCCTGGCCGGCCGCTATTCAGGCCGGCAATACACCACGCTGGAAAACATCGAGGTGAAATCCAACGCCCTGGACAGCGTGAGCAAGTACACCGTCTTCGACGCCAAGGTCAGCTACAGGATCGGCAAAACATCGTCCGTTGGACTCGGCATCGACAACATCGCGGACAAACGCTACTTCGTCGGACACCCCTATTCCGGACGCACCTGCTTCGTCGAGCTCGCATGGCGCACAGGCGGGTCTGTTCTGCATTGAAACAGAAACAACACGACATCCGACCCGATATCACAACCCATAACAGTCACTACCGACACGAGGAGATCCACGTCATGTCACCAGAATTTCGATTGAAGCCCCTGCACGCCGCGCTGCTCATCGCCCTGGCGGCGCCGGCCTACGCCGCCGAGGAAGGCGAGCCGGAAGCGGGCGCAGAGCAGCCCGTCACCAACCTGCCGATGTTCACGGTGACTACCTCGGCGCCCGACATCGATCCGAACATCCCGGCGAACACCGCCACCATCTCGGAGGAGGTGCTCGACCGGCTCAACATGCCCACGGCCGAGGATTCCCTGCGCTACCTGCCCAACCTGAACGTGCGCCAGCGCTACATAGGCGACCGCAACGCGGCACTGGAGGTACGCGGCATGAGCAATATCCAGAGCGCGCGCGGACTGGTCATGGCGGACGGCGTCCTGCTGAGCAACTTCCTCGGCAGCGATCACCAGAACTCGCCGCGCTGGTCGCTGGTGCTGCCGGAGGAGATCGAGCGCGTCGACGTGATTTACGGTCCCTACTCGGCGCTCTATTCAGGCAATGCAATGGGCGCGGCGGTAATCTATACGACCCAGATGCCGGACGATTTCGAGGCCAGCGCCAAGCTGACCGCGCACCGCCAGGATTTCGATGTCAACGGCACCGACGACACCTACGACGGGCACGTTCTGAACGCTCTGGTCGGCGACCGGATGGGTCGATTCTCCTACCTGCTCGGCGTCAGCACGCTGGAATTCACCGGACAGCCGACGGGCTGGGCATTCCTCACCCCGGGCACCACGGCGCTGCAGGGCAACGAGACCGAGATCGCGAGCGGAGCCTACCTGATCAAGGATCGCCGCAATGACGACCGCTACCACATCGGCGTCGTCGGCAGCGGCATCGAGACGACCGAGCAGGATGAGTTCAAGCTGAAGCTCGGCTACGACATCACCCCCGAACTGGAAGGCCGCTTCACCCTGGCCTCCTGGACCAACGATTCACTCACCGGTGAACCGGAATACACCACCTACCTGCGCGACACCAATGGCGATCTCGTCTACAGCGGCCCGGTCAACATTGACGGCTTCCGCTACAACATCGGAAACGGCGTGTTCGCCCCGCGTTCCGGTGCGGAAGAGAACTGGATGTACGCCGCGACCCTGAAGAGCAAACACAGCGAAGGCTGGAACTACCAGGCCGCGGCCTCGATCTACGACCAGACCGAGAACGACCAGCGCACCAGCAGCGTCCCGTCGAATATCGCCTACTCCACGGGCGGCGGCGGCACCCTGAGCCGCCGCGAGGGCAGCGGCTGGTGGAACCTGGATTTCAAGGCCGACAACAAGTACGGCGAGAATGCCGAGCACTGGCTGACTGTGGGCGCGCACCACAGCAACTACGACCTGGAGCAGAAGAACTACACCATTGACGACTGGCGCGAAGGCGAGCCTGTGTCACAGACCGCCGCCAACCAGGGCACCACCGAGATCTCGGCGATGTTCGCACAGGATGCCTGGCAGTTCGCCGAGCAGTGGAAGACCGTGCTCGGCCTCCGCCTTGAAAACTGGAAGGCCAGCAACGGCTCGCGCTCCAACACGACGGATACCATTGCCTATGATGATCGCAGCGAGAGCGCGGTCTCTCCCAAAGGCGGCGCTGGAATACACCCCCAACCAGGACTTGCGCTACCGCCTGTCGCTGGCGAAATCCACCCGCTTCCCCACCGTCGACGAGCTGTACCAGGGCAGCATCTCTGCCAATGAGATCATCGCCAGCGATCCGGATCTCAAACCTGAGGAGGCGCTCTCCATCGATTACACCATCGAGACCGCACTCGACAACGCCATCATGCGCGTGTCGTTCTGGGCGGAGGACGCCCATGACACGATCTTCAGGTACCTGAACCAGAACACCGACGATGCCAACTTCAACCAAACGCTGTATCTGAACGTCGACCACGTGCGCATCCGCGGCATCGAGTGGGTGTACGACACCTGGACCCTGTTCGGCGTCCAGGGCCTCGACCTGCACACGAACGTCGCGTTCAACGAGTCCGAGGTACTGAAGGACAGCGGGGATTCGAATAATGTGGGCAATGAGTTCTACCGCATCCCCCGGATCCGCTCCGCCTTCGCCCTGACCTACCACCAGAGCGACAAACTCGACTACACCCTCGGCGGCCGCTACTCGGGACGCTCGCGCGCCTCGCTCGACAACTCCGATACAAACCGGCACGCGATCGACGCCGTCAGCAACTTCACCGTCTTCGACGCCAGGATCAACTACGACGTCAATCAGCATGTCGAGGTCGGCGCGGGCATCAACAACCTGCTGGACGAGCGCTACTACGTCTCCCACCCCTACCAGGGCCGGACCCTCTTCGCCGATGTGAAAGTCAGTTACTGATGACGACGCAACTCCAACAATAAAAGGAATCCATTCATGAAGACCAATCGTTTCAAGATTCTGCTGCAAACCGGCGCCGCCGCCGGCCTGCTCCTGGGCGCGTCAACGAGCCACGCCCATTTCCCCTGGGTCATGGCCACCGACTACACCCCGGCGCCGGACAAGGCGGCGACGGTGTATCTCGGCTGGGGACACAGCTTCCCGCTCTCGGGTTTCATGGCCGAGGACCGCGTCGGAACCATTGAGCTGATCAATCCCGACGGCAGCCGCAGCGGCCTCGAGAAGAAGGACGCCGGTTACGCGACGCCCGAGCTGAAGACCGCCGGGGCCTATATGCTCCTGGCCGCGCAGAAAGGCGGCTTCTACACGCGCACCAAGAGCGGCAACAAGCGCCAGTCCAAGGAAGGCCTCAGCGACATCATCAAGTGCTCGTATTCGTCCAACACCATGAAGGCGGTGTTCAATGTCGGCGCTGGCGCCGGCGACGTCAGCAAGCGCTTCGAGCACCCTCTGGAGATTATCCGCTCGACAATCCGGCCGATCTCCAGGGTGAACGACCACCTCAAGGTCCAGGTCCTGCTGCACGGCAAACCCTACGACGGCATGATCTACGCGACCTACGCCGGTTTCTCCAACGAGGAGAACACCTTCGCCTATGCGGTTGGTACCGACGATGACGGCACGGCCTCGATCAGGATCCTGTCCACCGGCACCTGGCTGATCAAGGCGAATGCAGAGCAGCCCTACCCCGACACCAAGGTCTGCGACGTGGAGTCCTACACCTCCACGCTCACCTTCGGTATCCAGTAATGGATCCGCGCAGCCACGGGAAACTGATCCTGGGGCTGATCATGAGCCTGGGCGGCGCCACCGCCGCCTGGGCCCATGAACCCTACATGGACTGTTTCGACAACAAGGACAACACCGTCACCTGCGAGGCCGGCTACGAGGACGGCTCGCCCGCCGGAGAGACGAGGACAAGATCTTCGTCAAGGACGACCAGGGCAAGACGCTGATGACCGGCAAATTCAGCGACGGCCTCTACACCTTCGAGCGGCCGGCGGGACATTTCGTCGCCGTCTTCGTCGGCGGCGACATCGGGCATGTCCGCCGCATCCCGGACACGGCGCTCATGCAACGCTGAGCGGATCCACGACAATATTCTGCACGGAGATTTCGAATATGAAAGGCACGATCCTGGCGTCTCTGGCCGCGGCCGGCCTGGCCTGCACCCCTGCACTGGCGCATGATGTATGGCTGGTCCCGATGGCCGGTGGCAAGGCGCATGAACTGGTGTTCGGACACCCCGGTGAGCTCGAGCCCTACGATCCGGCGCATGTCGAGGAGACCTACGTCATCGACACCGCCGGCAAGCCCAAAATCACCAGCACCCGCGTGCAGGACAGCAAGGTCGAGATCCAGACGGGGGCGGACACCGCGCTGGTCGCCCTCTATTACGACCACGGCTTCTGGACCGTCGGCCCGGACCGCAAATCCGCCGCGGCGCCGAAGTGGAAGGTCCCGAGTTACCGTACCTCGGCCCACATCCGGCTGTTCAACAAGAACCTGCTGGCCTGGACCCCGGCGCTCGCCGCCCCGGTCGGCCTCGACCTCGAGATCGTCCCGCTCTCCAATCCGCTCAAACTAAACCCCGGTGACAAGTACCCGATCCAGGTGTTCTACAAATCCAGGCCCCTGGCGCATGCCGATGTCGAGGTGATGGGTGATATGGAGCTGTATACCACCGATGCCTCCGGCAAGGTCGAGGTTCCGATCCAGCAGGCCGACTTCCAGTACGTCTTCGTCTCCCATGTCGAACCCATGAAGAGCAATCCCAATGTGGACGAGGTCGAGACCTCGACCAACCTGATGTTCCGACCCTGACCCCTGCCGGCGCGTAAATGCGCGCCCTGAACTACCAACCGCGCCCGGACTGCCGTTGCGACTGCCTGATCATACTAATTATGAAGTAGTAAATTATGAAGTAATCGTTTATATTACTACTGATCTTATTCATTACAAGCATACACTTAACATGGACTTTAGATTATAGGAGAAAGCGAATAATGAAAAAGAAGACACTTTACCTGATCCCCTCCATCGTCGGTTCTCTATTTATTAGCGCCAATCCGGGCTGGGTAAACGCCGCCGAACCGGTCAGCCTGGAATCCATCACGGTCAAGGGCGAAGGCATGCGTGACGCGGATCGGTCCTTCAGCGTCAATGTGATCTCCCAGGACTCGATCCAGGCGCAGCGCTGGGAAAATCCCCTCACCATCGTCGAGGAGGCGGCCGGATTCAACGCCGTCGCGTACCAGCACGGCGGCGTGGCGGATGTCTTCACCATCCGCGGCTTCACCGGCGGCGGCCACGGCAGCGATGCCGGCCTGTCACTTGACGGCATCAGCCTGAACGAAGGCGAGTCCCATGCCGACGGCTACGGCGACACCAGCATCATCATCCCGCTCGAACTCGAGGGCGTCAGCGTCTACAAGGGTCCGGTCTCGCCGCTGTATGGGAACTTCGCCCGCGGCGGCAAGCCGCCTTCACCACCCGCAAGGGCGGCGAGTATCAGAACTACGACCTGTCCACGGGCTCCTACGGCACTTTCGACGCACAGGCGGCGTTCGGCACCCAGGCCGGACCGCTGCAGGTCAACGGCGCCATGCAGGGCTACTCAAGCGACGGCTGGCGCGACCATTCTAAATACTCCAAGATGAACGCGGCCTTTCGCGGCGCTTACGATGTGAACGATCAGACACAGGTCGCCTTCTCGCTGCGCGGTCATGGTGGCAGATGGCAAGGCCCCAACTATATTCTGAACGACCAGTTCGAGGACGATGACACCCGGCGCCAGGAAAATCCATTCACCAAGCTGCAGGACGATACCGGCGAGAAACAACTCAATGCACAACGACTGGATTTCAGTCATTTGATCAACGACGATCTCAAGCTGCTCGCCTATGCTTATCGCAACGACAGCTTCTTTGTGCGATTCCAGACCCGTCTGAACGCCGCCAATGCGGCGGTGGCCGATCCCAACGATCCCAGCCTCAATCTCACCTCCGTCGTGCCGCAGACCGAATATAACTATACTCGCGACGCCAGAGCCGTCGGCGCAAGCCTGAATGGGGCCGACTCCATATTCGGGTCTCCCAGCAACTGGGTGCTCGGCTTGGAATATTACAATGAAAACATGAAGTACTATGAATGGCGTACCGTAACCCATGTCCGCCAGACGGCGCTGCAACGCGACGACTATGAGACCGATACCACCTCTCTCTATGGGCAGATGGATCTGGATCTGAATCCGCTTTTCCGCCCGACCCTTGGTTTCCGTTACGACAGTTTCGGCGGCAGCCGGAACAATCAGCTGACCAGCACGAGCACGGACATGAACGATTACGATCACCTCAGCCCGAAACTCGGCCTGCGCTCGGCCCTGAACGACAAATGGGAACTGCGCGCCAGCGCCGCGAACGGCTTCGCCCTGCCCAGCGGCAATGCCAAGTACGACCCCAACATCGACGTCGACACTGTCGAGTTCTGGCAGTATGAAGTCGGTATCAACGGGGCACCGACGCCGCAGTGGTACGTCGACCTGGCGGCCTTCATCCTCAACACCACCGACGATATCGTGACCGACCCGAACAACACGACCAACTTCATCAACGCGGGTGAAACCCAGCGCGACGGCATCGAGGGCGAGATCCGCTTCTATCCGGAGTCGTACGATCATGTAGAGGCCTTCACCGCCTTCGCGTTCTATGGCAGCGAGATCGAGAAGAACCCCAATGCCGCCCTGGTCGGCAAGGAACTGACGAGCCTGCCCAAGCACGTGGCGAACATCGGCGTGCGGTACTCTCCGCCGACAGGATGGGGCGGCAGCATCCGCCTGCGGTCAATCGGTGAATGGTACACGAACGCCTCGAACACGATCACCTACGATGGTTATGACGTGGTCAACGCGACGGTTACCTACACCATGCGTCACAACGACGAGGGTTCCGCGCGCTGGTACCTCGACATCAACAATCTGACCGACGAGGTGTATTCGGAAAACGTGACCGGCGGTCCGCATCCGACGCAGGGGAACGTGCCGACCAGCTACTCACCGCGTCCGCCGACCAATGTAATGGTCGGCATCGCGCTGACCATGTAGGCAAAGCTCCGCCCGGCACGTAGTATGCCGGGCGGACATTTCCCCACACCGACATTCTGCTGCAACACCTGAGGAGATGATGAAATGAGAATAGCCGCCCTGATTATCCCGCTGACGCTAAGCTCAGCGGCTGCATTCGCCCACGACGCCTGGATCGTAGCCAGCGGTTCTGATGACTATCACCTGGTATATGGCCATCCCGGCGAACTGGAGAGTTACGACCCCGCGAAGGTCGAAGGACTGAGTGCCTACGACAAGAACGGAAACGCGCGCGATGTGTCATCCAGCGTGCGCGACGGCAAGGTGGAGATCAGCACCGGCCCGGACATCGCGCTGATCGCCGTCGAATTCGACAACGGCTTCTGGACCGAGAATATGGACAAGAAATACGCCAACAAACCCAAGTGGGAAATCGGCGATTCCCGGTCCTCGTCGCACTCGAAGAAATTCAACAAGAACCTCCTGGCCTGGAGCTCCGCGTTCAGCAAGCCGCTCGGCACCGAGCTGGAGATCGTTCCCCTCGCCAATCCGCTCCAGCTCAAGCCCGGCGACAAACTGCCCGTGCAGGTCCTGTATCGCTCGCAGCCGCTGGCGGACGCCGACATAGAGATCATGGGCAACAAGGAGGTCTATCCCACCGATGCCAAGGGCCGCGCCTCCGTGCCGATCCAGCAGACCGATTACCAGTACATCGCTGTCAGCCACAAGGTCGACACCAAGAGCAATCCGAACGCTGATCAGATGTCGCTCTCGGCGAACCTTGTCTTTACACCGTAAAGAAACCGGCATGCGGGGACAGGGTTAAACTCTGTCCCCTTTTTTAATTACAATCTCGTGGTGGTGAACGGCAATTTCCCTCAGAAGCAAGGGTGGAGTCAGCCTTGAATTCACCCTGTCTGGTGCCCGTACTGGCTTTTTTCCTGCTTGCACTCCAGTTTTCTGCGGAGATCGTCGATGCGACCGGCGAACACGTGGAGGTCATCCTGATCGAACCGGAAAACTTCACCGACGCCGGTCACCGTACCTCGTCGACCGCCGCGCATCCTGCCTGCGGCAGAGCGCCGCGAAGCATCTGTCCGCGGGCCAGAAGCTGATCATCAACATCACCGACATCGACATGGCCGGCGGTTACGAATCCTGGCACAGGCCACAATTTTCCGGCGTCAGGATCCTACGCGACGTCTATCCGCACGCATCTACCTTGCGTACACGCCGATCGGCGCCGACGGCAATGTGATCGCCAGCGGCGAGCGCCGCCGGCGCGATCTCTCGTACCTGATGACAACGGTCTCCAGGACCGATGCCGACCCGCTGGTATACGAGAAGCTGCTCGCCAGGGAATGGTTGTGGCGGGAATTTAACCGATAGGCAACATAGGCATGCATGTCATGCCTGCCGCGACGTCTGGTTGGGACTTATCTCACCAGGCGGGATTTTTACGGGATTTTTACACCCCCTCCTGATTTTTTTTCATCCTTTTTCCATAACCCTCTGTAGTCTTCCTCCCCAGGTTGACGCAACTGGAGGATGTCATGGACTTTGCCTGGATCGCCCTGATAGGCGCACTATTCGCCGGCACGCTCGCGCTCGCCCTGGTCTGCGGGCAACTTTCGGTAAAGAAGTAACAGGAGGCCTCATGGACACGATCTATATCATCGGTGGCGTGGTTGCAGCCCTGCTATTCACCTATCTCATTTACGCCCTGATCAAGGCGGAGGATTTCTGAATGACCACCAATCCTGGTTGCTGTTGGCGTTTTATCTGGTCGTGCTGCTGGCGGCGGTCAAGCCGCTCGGTCTGCCGACTGACCGGATTGATGGAAGCGCGTCGCGCTGGCAACCGCTCGCGCGGCTGGAGAACGGTGTGTTCCGTGTATGCGGCATCGGCAGCGCGGAGATGAGCTGGCGCCGCTACGCACTGGCGGTGCTGGTGTTCAGCCTGATCGGATTCATCGTGGTGTACGCACTGCAGCGCCTGCAGCTGTGGCTGCCGCTCAATCCGCAGCAGATGCCGAACGTGACGCCGGACTCGAGCTTCAACACCGCGATCAGCTTCGTGACCAACACCAACTGGCAGGGCTACGGCGGTGAGGCGACGATGAGCTATCTCACCCAGATGCTCGGCCTCGGCGTGCAGAACTTCGTCTCGGCCGCGGCCGGCATCGCCGTGGTCTTCGCCCTGATCCGCGGTTTCGCGCGCCATTCGGCGCAGACCATCGGCAACTTCTTGGCCGATCTCTACCGCGTCACCACCTATCTGCTGTTGCCGCTGTCGTTCATCCTGGCGCTGGTACTGGTCAGTCAGGGCGTGATTCAGAGCTTCTCTGCCTACCAGGAAGTTACCACGCTCGAGCCGACGACCTATGAGATATCCAATACCGATGATAACGGCCAGACCGTCACCGAAACGGTGGCAACGACCGCGCAGACCCTGCCCATGGGTCCGGCGGCCTCGCAGATCGCCATCAAGCAGCTCGGCACCAACGGCGGCGGTTTTTTCAACGTCAACTCCGCGCATCCGTTCGAGAACCCGAATGTCCTGTCCAATTTCCTGGAGGTCCTGGCGATTCTGCTGATCCCGGCGGCGCTGTGTTTCACCTTCGGCAAGGCGGTCGGCGACACACCGCCAGGGCTGGGGCCGTGCTGGCGGCGATGACGGTCATCTTTACCGTCGCAACCGTGGCCACGATGAGCTTTGAACAGCAGGGCAATCCCCGGCTGGCCGTGCTCGGAGCGCGGACATTGCCGCTTCTGATATGCAATCCGGCGGCAATATGGAAGGCAAGGAGACCCGTAACGGCATCGGCGCCTCGGCTGTGGGCGACCGCGACCACTTCCGCCTCGAACGGATCGGTCAACTCCATGCATGACTCCTACACACCGCTCGGCGGCCTGGTACCGATGCTGATGATGCAGCTGGGTGAAGTGGTGTTCGGCGGCGTCGGCTCCGGGCCTGTACGGCATGCTGGTGTTCGCGCTGATGGCGGTATTCGTCGCCGGCCTCATGATCGGCCGCCGCACCCGGAGTACCTCGGCAAGAAGATCGAGGCGTTCGACATGAAGATGGTGTCGATCGCAATCCTGATGACGCCGGCTCTGGTGTTGATCGGCACCGCGATCTCGGTGATGTCCGACGCCGGCAGGGCGACCATTTACAATCCGGGAGCGCACGGTTTTTCTGAAGTTCTGTACGCCTTCTCGTCCGCCGCCAACAACAACGGCAGCGCCTTCGCGGGCCTGGGCGCCAACACGCCATTCTACAACAGCTGGCTCGGTGTCGCCATGTGGTTCGGGCGTTTCGCCGTGATCGTGCCGGTGCTGGCCATCGCCGGCTCGCTGGCCGCGAAGAAGCGCCTGGCGCACGGACCCGGCACCATGCCCACACACGGGCTGCTGTTCGTGGGCCTTCTGATCGGCACCGTGCTGATGATCGGCGCGCTGACCTACGTCCCGGCCCTGGCACTGGGGCCGGCGGTTGAGCATCTGATCCTGTGGACAGGAAACTGAGGTAATCATCATGACGACGAAGACACTTTCCATGTTCGATCCCGCCCTGGTCAAACCTGCCGTGGTCGAGGCCTTCAAGAAGCTCGATGCGGGAGTCCAGCTCAGGAATCCGGTGATGTTTGTGGTGTATATCGGCGCCATATTCACCACCGGGTTGTGGCTGCAGCCGGTGTTTGGCGGCCAGGGCGAGGCGCCAACCTGGTTCATCGGCGTCACCAGCCTGTGGCTGTGGTTCACCGTGCTGTTCGCCAATTTCTCCGAGGCGATGGCCAGCCGAGGGCAGCAAGGCGCAGGCGGCGGCATTACGCAGCACGCGCAAGACGGTGATGGCGAAAAATTGCGCGAACCACGCCATGGGGCTGCCCATGACCGCGTATCCGGGAGTGATCTGCGCCGCGGAGATGTGGTGCTGGTCGAGGCCGGCGACATGATCCCCAGTGACGGCGAGGTGATCGAAGGCGTGGCCTCGGTCAACGAGAGCGCCATCACCGGCGAGTCCGCGCCCGTCATACGTGAAGCGGGCGGAGATTTCACCGCCGTCACCGGTGGCACCACGGTGCTGTCCGACTGGATCGTGGTGCGCGTCACCGTCAACCCGGGCGAGACCTTTCTCGACCGCATGATCGCGCTCGTCGAAGGAGCCAAACGCAAGAAGACACCGAACGAGATCGCGCTCACCATCCTGCTGGTGGCCCTGACCCTGGTGTTCCTGCTGGCCACGGTCACATTGCTGCCCTACTCGCGTTTTCCCGTCGACACGGCCAAGGCCGGCCAGCCGGTCACGATCACCGCGCTCGTGGCGCTGCTGGTATGCCTGATCCCGACCACCATAGGCGCGCTCTTGTCCGCTATAGGTATTGCCGGCATGAGCCGCATGCTGGGCGCGAACGTGATCGCGACTTCCGGGCGTGCAGTGGAGGCCGCCGGCGATGTGGATGTGCTGCTGCTCGACAAGACCGGCACCATCACGCTGGGCAACCGCCAGGCGGCGGTTTTCCTGCCGGTGCGCGGCGTTTCGGAACAGCAGCTCGCCGATACCGCGCAGCTCGCCTCGCTCGCCGATGAGACGCCGGAGGGGCGCAGTATCGTGATACTCGCCAAGCAGCGCTTTAATCTGCGCGAACGCGACATCCTCGGGCTGGGCGCGACGTTCGTGCCGTTCTCGGCGCAGACGCGCATGAGCGGGGTCAATCTCGAGGCCGTCAGATCCGCAAGGGCTCGATGGACGCCATCCGCAGGCATGTCGAGTCCAACGGCAGCAACTTCCCGGCGAAGCAGTCCAGATTGCAGACGATGTGGCGCGGCACGGCAGCACACCGCTCGTGGTGGCCGAAGGTGGCCGCGTGCTCGGCGTGATCGAACTCAAGGAC
>JADJQS010000005.1 GCA_016712635.1 Gammaproteobacteria bacterium
TAGACGCCGGACTTCATATTGCCTTCGTTGAACAACTTCTCACCCTTCTTAGCCCAGATCCGGCGTTGACCGGGACCAGAGGGTCCTTCGCCATCTTCTTGCTTGCTTTCGGTAGGCCGCGATGTCCTTGGCGTATTCCACGCTCGCCACCGTCGCCGCCATGCCGGCCATGATGTCGTTATTGGCGCGTACGCCGTTCTGGAAATCTGACCGCTTTACGATGTACGCCCTGCATACTGGCCCGCCCAGGTACTTGCTTACGGAAAATCAGCGGCCGGACTGTTGCCGTCCCCGCCGTGACAGCCGCGCACAGGGCAGACTTAAGCTTCACCTGCGGCGGCATCACCGCCCTCGAACGCGGCGAAAGCACTCCCGCGCCCAGCGACATTACCACCCGCCACACCCCACCGAACATCACCGCGCATCTTGGCCGAAATCCAATATAGTTGTACCCGCCTAATTTGCGAGACGATTGGACCGGTATCCTCTGTCGGGACACTTCTGCCATAACCCTTGACGAGAATAGGACCCTCCGAGAGCCTCGAGGATAACACAATCATTTCCCATGAAAAAACGTTGCCGGGCCAAAGGTGATTCTCCCGCACGGGAGACATGCGGGCTCCCCCCGCAGCAGGCCTTTTCGACAGTCAAATATTTAAAAAGTCAGCAAGTTGCGCCGACACGGCGGCACATACAGGCAGCGAAGCTCCCTGTATCAGGCGACGGCCGGGAAGCGATCCGTTCAGCCGCGGGAGGCCCCGGCGAACCTCGACCGGACGAGGACGACGACCGCCGATACGATCAGGCCGAACACGATACCGAGGATGATGATCGGTACACGCCTGGGTGAGGAGTATTCCTGCGGGGGGACGGAGGGATCGATCACCCTGAAGGCGTACTCGTCGAAACGATTTCGCCACCATGATCTTCCTGATCTTCGACTCGATGAGCTGGTAGATCGCCTGCTGCATCCTCGACGAGGCTCGTCTCGGCCAGCTGCTCCTTCCAGGTGGGAGATACTCGTTCTCCGCCTCGCGGATCGCCTCTGCGCGCCGTTCCGCGTTGATGCGCTACACCAGTCGGTTGGCCCACAGCGCCGCGGAGTCAGGATCCCGCCATTCGAGTGCCAGCGTCACCAGACCCGTCTTGACGTCCTTGTTCACGAACCGCACATTGCGATCGAACAGCCGGTAGGCATCCCCACGCCGTGGGCGGCTCTTCACCCTCCTTCCACCCTTGCGCGCGGCATCCCAGCGATCGGCGTACAGGACAGGCATGAGTTTCTCTTCCTGATGAAGGCATCGGCGGTAAGAACGCGCGATGACGTAGCCAGCGCCTCCGGCGAATCGCCGCCGCTGCCGCCGCCCAGCCGATACCGGCAAAACCCTCCAGCGCGCCGAACTGCAGGATGGGACTGGCCGACTTGTCGGAGCTTTCGACGGGGGCGAGCAGGGTCTCGGCCCGATACACCGGGGTCATCAGGAATGCGACAGCCACCGCAGCGGCGATGCACACCGACGTGATGGCGCCGATCACCCGCGGCCGGCGGCGAGGGCGCGCCAGATATCGGCGAGGTCGATCTCCTCGTCATCGTTGCGGTAGAGGCCGGGCGGCGGAAAGCGTTGGGGGGTTTTGTCGTCCATCAAGCCGCGTCCAGAGTATGTCGCCGCGCGCCCGGAGCCCTGCGACCAGGGCGGACCGGGGATCAGAATACGCCGACGACGTCCAGGCTGGCGCGAGTGAGTGCGAGCTGGTACAGGATCTGGCTGACGCTCGTGATCGGCTTGAGGCCCGCTGGGACGTTTCAAGCTTCATGGGCACCACGACCGTGTCGCCCGGTCCCATGACGATGCCCCCGTCGAGCCAGCCGCCGTCGGGACTCACCGATCCATCGGCATGGACCACGTAGATCGCCTTCTTGTTTCCGCTCTCGGTGACGTTGCCGCTGAGGCGGATATAGTCATCGCGATCGGCTTCGGATTATAAAGGTGCGACGTCGGGTTGTATACTTCGCCGATCACGGTCACTTCCCCGGGCTTCTGCGGGATATACAGCCGGTCGCCCGTGTTGACGACGATGTCGTAGCCCTCGTCGCGCAACAACTGCTCCAGATCGATCACCATGCGGCCCGTCGCCTGCGCGGCGTGGATCTGCCTGAGCAGAAGCTCGCCTTCGACGGTGGATTTCTCGTCCTCCTCCGGCGCGACCTTCGCCAGTTCGTGCTCGAGCCTGACCGCAAGCTGGTCGATGGATTCCTGTTCGCGCAGGCGCGCCGATTCGCGCAGGAACACCGCGGCGCGGGGATAGCCTCCGGCGTCAATCCGCCCGCGCGGCGGATGACCTCGGACAGCCTGTCTCCGCGCGCCACCGGGTAGTTGCCCGGAAAGCGCACCTCGCCCTTAGGCTCGATCATCCCCGCCTCGTCCCAGCTCGGAATGCGCCGTGCGACCACCTGGTCGTAGGCGGCCGGGCACCATGTCCTCCGAGACGGCGCCGTCCAGCACCGCGGCGAGATCGATGTCATGGCGCGACATTTCGCGGCGCTCGCCCTCGACGACGCTGTGACCGGTCAGCTCCAGCGCGAGCGTATGGGCGCGATCCGTCAGCCCGCCCGCCGCGCGCAGCAGATCGCTCACCTTCATCCCGGGGGTAAGGGGATACTGTCCCGGGTAATGCACCGTGCCGTCGATCTTGACAATGTGCAGCGGTCTTCCCGGCGAGGATTGCCTCTCGGTCATCACCAGCAGCGGCCGGATCGCCGCGCTGCGGTCCTCGTCGAGCGCGAAGACCCGGACCTCATCCTCCGACTGCAGCTCGGGGTCGTCCGCCGGATTCGCGTCCTGCAGCGCCGCCGCGAGGTCGGCATCGATGAACTGGATGTCGCGGCTGGCCGGATCCCGGCGCACGATGAGCTGATACTGCGCGTCCGCCCTGGGCTGCAGTTCCGCCATGGACGGCAGGAGATCCGTCAGGCGCATGCCGGGGAACCATTGATATTCGCCAGGCCGGTTGACGTGCCCCGTCAGGGACACAGCGT
Source organism: Gammaproteobacteria bacterium (assembly GCA_016712635.1). Lineage (NCBI taxonomy): Bacteria > Pseudomonadati > Pseudomonadota > Gammaproteobacteria > Gammaproteobacteria bacterium. The sequence goes on from JADJQS010000005.1 coordinate 3,038, forward strand.
GCGCGACCCGGTCCAGGACGGAGACAATCCTGACCACGTCTCCGTCCTGCAGCGCGGTCGGCCTTCCTGCCGGCTGCATCAGATCGATGTCGAGCAGGACCCTCCGGTGATCGGCGCCGATACGTTCGATCCGCGCCTTTCTCGGATACGCCTCCGGCAGAAGTCCTCCCTACCAGATCGATCAGGTCCCCCACGGTATTCTCATCCTTCAGCTCATAGATGGCGGGGCGGCGCACCTGGCCGGCGATCCCGGCCTGCCTCCCGGCCGGCGCCACGAAAATCACGTCGCCCGGCAGCAGCCGGGCGTCACCGCTCGTATCGCCGCGCAGCAGCAGATCGTAGAGATCGAGCCTGGATACGAGCCTGCCGCTCCGTTTGAGCTGGATATCGCGCAGGCTGCCGAACGGCTTGACGCCGCCGCTCACGAACAGGGCGTTGGTCAGTGTGGACATCCCGCTCACCAGGTACGAGCCGGGAGTCTCCGCATCGCCCAGCACGAAGACACGGATGGAACGGATGCGGCCCAGCGTCACGGAGGCTGTCACGCCGCTGAGCTGGCGCTGCACGCGACCCTGTACCTCGTCCTGCATCCTGGAAAAGCTGAGCCCCGCGACCGACAGCAGGCCGATGCCGGAAACAGCAGCGCACCATCGCGGGTGACGGTCAATTCATGCAGGCTGTTATCCTTGCCGAAGAGCTGGACGATCACGCTGTCGCCCGGACCGATGACATAATCGGCGGGCACCGGGATATTGCCGGCGGGGGCGAAGGTGCTGGGGGCGCTGCGGAACAGATCCAGACCGAACTGTCTCAGCTCGGGTTCGACCGGCAGCAACTGCAGGGAAACCACACGCCCCGCGAGCGCGGGCTCGACCGACAGGCGTTCGACCGCTTCCCGCTCGCTCAACCCCGCGAGCATGATGCGCCCTGCGTCCGGCAGCACGATCGCCCTCGCATGATCCAGCAGGTAGAGTCGTTTCTCCGTGGCAGGAAGTCGATCTGGCGAGGCCGGCGGCGTTTGCAGGCCCAGCAGTAGCGTATCGCCGGCGCGAAGGCGCAAGGCGCCGGTTTCGACGCGCCCGTCAGGCGCGGGCGGCACACTTTCGGTCTGTAACGGCGCGGGCATCTCCACCGCCACCGCAGGCTCGGGTTGCGCTCCGAGGGCGCGCACCGCCGCCTGGCGCTGCTCCGGGGACATCTGCTGGAACTGCTGCTTAAACTGCTCCGCACCGGGAAGGCCTTCGGCGGCCTGCCCCAGCGCTGCGCACAGACACAGAATGGCAATCACGAGTATGCGCATGCAAGACCGTCGATCGATCATTTCACCCTCATTACATCCCTTACGGCTCGCCCGCGCACCGGCACCAGACGATCCGCGGCACGAACAGGGAGTCTAAGCGGTAATCACCGCGAAACAATAGCAGATCCGCCTGTTTATGGCCCAGCATCCGCCGCACGGCGCATTCCACCGCGAAGCTTCAAGGCAGGAATCACTGCAAAACAGGATTCAGGTCATGCCCGCGCGCACGGGAATGAAGTATTTCTCAGGCCTGCCCTGAATTCTGCAGCGTGGATTTTATCAGGTCGCAGGTCTTCTGCAGGTCGCTGGTGACAAGTTCCAGGCAGCGGCTGTGTCCCGCCACCTTGACCGCCGCATCCAGTCCGTAGCGGTCGTGTGCCAGCGGGTTCAGGCGTTGCTGTAGATCCTCGCGCCGGCCTCGCCCCTGGAGATCGGACTCACCCGCGGCGCGCCGATCTCCAGGTCGTAACCCAGGAAGAAGATCGCCTCGAGCGGCGCCGGTTCCCGGCACAACTCGCCCGGAAACGACTCCACCGGGACATGCAGCGTGTAGGAGGTCTGCAGGGTCTCCGCGGGCAGGCCGAAGGGATCGGGCGGGACCGCCTTCAGGCACAGCGCGTGGGGATACGGATGGACCCGCAGGGTCTCAGTATGAATCGGGGCGAGCTCGTCGCTCAGATAATGGAAGCCGTTGTTGATCAGCGCCCAGGTGGTGGTCGACTTGCCGCTGCCCGAGGGGGCTACCAGGATCAGTACGCGCCCGCCGAACTCGAGCGCCGCCGCGTGCATGAAGAGCAGATCCTGGCGCCGCTTCTGCACCTCCATGGTCATGTGCTTCTCGAAGAAGTAGAGCAGCTCGTATTCGTCCTCCGCCGCCTCGGCTGGCTGGCCGTTGAACCGGAGTTCGAAGCGCGGAGCGTCCAGGGGATGGATGATGTACTCGAGATCCGGCTCGATGTCCGAGTCGGTGACAAAGGCGCTGTAACCCTTCAGCAGCAGCTTATAAGAATAAGGGTCCGCACAGCGGACCCTTATCTCAACCCCCAGGATGTGAAACCGGAGTGTGTTCAAATGTCAGAAACAAGCGTGCAGAGTGGGTTCAGCACGATATATGAGACCTTAATCGTTGCCCCGACTTCTGCCTCTTGATCTGGAATTGCTATTGTTGTTGCGCTTGTTCTTGTTATTGTCGTAACCCATGTCCTTGTCCTTGCTCTTGTATCCGACCTTCTCGTAGTCCTTGTCTTTTTTGTCCTTGTCTTTGTCGGATCTCGGCGAACCGTGTCCCGCCAGAGAAGGCGCTGCATGCATGGTTATGACAACCGGCACGACATAAGCCGATTTCTTGAGGAATCTACGTCTGGAATCACTATGAATTTCGCTCATGGCCATTACCTCAGTTAAATTGACCACTGCTTTCCGCAGCAAGGAATTAACCCGTCCCCGATTCGATCACGCGACCTCTAACAGGCCCATATCACACAATTGTTCGGTCACCTGCTTCACGTCGGTCATGGCGGCATCTGACCCGATCTCATAATGCGCGGCGTATTTCTCCGCCAACTGATCCGCCGTGATACCGCCCTCGCACAACTCCCAGATGAAACTCGCGGAAGAATTGAGTTGATGTATCTGGTTACTCTCCAGATCCAGGATCAGAAATTCATCATCAACCGCTCGAACCGTCAGGCTCTCACGCTGCTTGTACCGCATCAGACAGCAACTTTCCCCAGAAATACCGCAGGTATGATAATAGCTTAGGCAGCAAAGACCGATCAACATATAATTGGCCTGCCAGCAACATGCCAAAAGACCGCTTCGCGCCGTAGTGCAGAAATGTCGAAGCGGTCAACGCTTCGAATCTTTACTATTGAAATTTATAGAATTATAAACCACCCAGCCATGCACCCACCCACCGCCGCAATGGACACCGCCCCGTGGTCGCCCTCCCCGGAAGAGAGGCTGATGCTGATCTGCGCCCGGCGGGAAATAGCCCCGCCCCTGCAAAGGGAAGCACACAAACTGGCGCAGCATGTCGACTGGGGACGTATGGTCGAGCTATCGCGCTGCAACATCGAGTCGGCGCCATGGTGTATGCAACGATCAAACGGCAATTGCCCGAAGCGATACCGGAACAGTTGTTGACACAATTGCGGGCAAACGCCCTAGCAGGCACCCACGGCAATCTGGTGCTACTGCGGGAAATGCTACGCGTCGCCAGGCAACTGAGTACATGCCGTATCCGCTTTGCCATCTTCAAGGGACTGACCCTCAATCAGATGGTCTACCAGGATCTGGGCATCCGGAAATGCGGAGATATCGACATCCTGGTCGGCCAGAGAGATTTCACGCGGGTGAAGGATCTGCTGCTCGCCGACGGATTCTCCCCGACGCTGACTGACCTGGCCGAGGTGCAATACTTGCAGTCAGGTCTATGGCACGAGCAGCGCCAGGTCAGCATTGACCTGCACTGGGGTATACCGCCGCGCGAACTGGGTATACGCGCGGACAAGATTCTGGAGAATGCATCCGGGATCTTTATTGGCGGACAGTCTCTGCCGGCATTCAGCCCCGAAGATCTGCTCATCATCCTGTGCGTCAATGCCACCAAGGAATACTGGAACCAGCTACTCTATCCCTATTGCGACATCCACGAATTTCTGAGCAGTCATCCCGGGCTCAACAGGTCTGCGCTGTTCACGCGCGCACGGGAATTGCGTTGCGAGCGCATGGTGAGGACAGCGCTTAGGGTGGTGGCCGCGCTGTACGATATGGCAGCCCTGGGCGGTGACAACCGCAGGACGATGGAAAATGATCGTGCGGCGCAAGAACTGATACTGCAACTATTCGATCATCGTCCTGACGAAGGCACATTCATCAGCCACAGACGACTCTTATATCTTTTCGACTCCACCGACGACTACTTCATGACGCTCATCGACACTCCGCTGCAGCGTCTGTCATACCGGCTGCTTCACATACCGCTGCGGCGGTTCGTACCGGAGGCTCTGCGTGCTGACGACACGCCGCTACCACGCGGACTTGATTTTCTGCGACCCGCCGCCAGAGCAGCGCGCATATGCGGCCTGATTTTGCGCAAGGGTTACCAGAAAATGAAACAACGCATCGGTTAGAACGCAAGGGAAACCAGAACCGGCTATCCTCATGCCCGACCGCATCGAGAGAAGAACTGGCGGAGAATTTACTGGTTATCGACTAGTGCCGGATTGTATTTTTGCGTTCGCGGGAACAACAGACTTTTGAAAGTTGCTCTTTGACACGAAGGCACAGGCGTCCGCCTTCAGGCGGCGGTCCATCGCCACGACGATGTAGGCCCGCAGGGCGAGCAGATTGTTGTCCAGAGACCTGGGCTGTGTCATCCGCTTCTTGTACATCCGCAACCTCTCCGGGACCAGCCACATGACAGACTTTGGAATTATGTGGCTGCGCGGCGCACGCCTGACCGGCGAAATCGCGACGCCATTCAGCACCTGCGCGATCAGTTCATTGGACAGCAAAGCCCTCGCGTCCTCACTTTCCAGCGACTCGCACAGATGACGGACGACTGTCGGCGATGCGAGAATACCCGCCGTATTTTCAATCGCATTATGCTCGGCGAAATCGATCTTCGGGCTCAGGTCACGGATGATCTCGCTGTACATTGAGCGGCCGTCGCGCAGATGATCCGGCAGGGGCGACGATGACATCCAGTATGCGGCGCGACAACAGCGGATTCATTACCTCGACTAGGCGCTCTTGATGTCGTTCAACGCGGCCCAGATAACCGGACAGCGGTATTCGTGAGGTGAGGCGATCGCGCCAGGTCGATAATGTCTCGCTCTCACGCCGATGTAAATGCTCCGGCCAGTACTGGCTTTCGCCGAAGAGGCTGTCGAAACGCGCGAGGTTGTCGTAATCACGCAGAAACATGGCGCCATCGATGCGGCGAACATCCTGTTCGCAATACACCCGATAGGGACTGAACACGACATCACCCGGATGACGCCATCTATTCCGGAAGAGAACAATTGGCCCCATATCCGGCAACCATCCATGTAGGCGGACAAAGTGGCTGTGCGTCCCTCGCCGGCCACCAGCAGGCGATCGAACACCGTACTGATGCTTTCCGCAGCTATGTCGGTGGCGAAATACTCGTGGGCGATGCCAAAGTGATCGGCCAGCTTACGCGCCACCACCGCATCGCTTTTTGGCTCCTGTTGTGCGGAGGCCAGCCCCCAGGTGACACTGCGCAGACCCGATTTGTTCTCCAGCATCAGCAGGATGCAACGACTGTCAAGGCCGCCCGACAACATAAGATTCCATGTCTCACTATCAATGCGAAGCTTGCCGAATACCTCGCGCAGCGCCCTGATAAATTCATCCCGGTGCGTGCGGTCCGGCGCGTGACGCGGTGCAAATTCGATCCGCTCCACGATCTCCTTCAAGGACCATGAGTCGCGATCCAATACCACGCGAGAATTTCCTGGCAGGCATCTGATGCGGCTGTCCCAGGAGAGGCCCGGGCCGAGATTACCCGCCGACAGCATCCATGCGATGGCATCCCGGTTTGGGCGATAACTGCCCAGCGCGGTCACAATTGCGCGCTGTGAGGTCGACGCCACGAACAGGTCATCCGTCATCACATACCAGAGTGCGCGAGGCGCAGGCATCGCTGACCAGTTCGACGCGACGGTCATCTGAACGAAACAGCGCATACGATCCGTCCGGCCGCGGCGCCAGAGTCCGCCACCACTCACCGCCGGTGTCGACGAGAAAACCCAGGCAGACGCTGGAATTCTGCACGAGGACTGCGCTGTTCGGGTTGAACACACCGATATCGAGTCCTGGTTCATGCAAGATGAGCGGCGGGTAAGGCTCGATATTATCCGGAATGAGCGCGCGCGACAGCCGGTGGAACAGCGCGGGATCCGGGCGCCTGACGCGATCACGGTGAGCGACCAGGAGCAATTTAGCCATGGTTCACCCGACAGCACGCCGTGCAAGGGGCACATCCAACATGCGAAACCACAGGTTTGCGTGCCGGAAACCCGATCTGGTTCTCCGGCATCCCGACAGAGCCCATGCCGGCTTTACCGGCAACCGCGATCATTTGTCACCACAGCGGAACATGCGCGCGCTGCCTCTCATTGAACTCTGCCAGTCGCTCCTTTCCCAGCATGGCCTGCAGATCTGCCAGCAGGCGCCGGAACCGGTCCTGGTCACCGCCCTCGACCGCCTCCGTCAGCTCGCGCAGCCCTTCCGCGAGCGACTGCCTGGCGTCCGCCGCAAAGGTGTTGTGCGTCTGGATGTCCCAGTACACCTCCGCGCTGGCGCTCAGGATGCGCGCCAGCAGGGACAGGAGCGCCCGATGCGGCGGCGTCATGACCGGCAGCATGGCCTCTACGTCGTAATCAAGCCGGCGCATCGCCATGCCGAAGGCAAGGATCGCGGCATGGGTCGCCGTCTGGAGAGCGGCTGCACAGCGGTCGTGCTGCTCCGCGCTCAGCATGTGCAGGGTGGCGCCCCATTGCTGCGTCAGCCGGAGGAAACGGTCCGCCTGTACACCGCGGCTCGCCTCGACTACCGCAACGCTCTGGTTCACGAAATCCAGCGATGGGGCAAACATCGGATTAATGCTGAGCTGCTCAATGGTTCGCGGCACCCGGCCGGCCATGGCAGTCGCCAGCGGCAGCTTGACCGACAGCGTGTCGACGAAGAGCGCCCCCTGTTTCATCAGGCTGACAATGGCCTGCCAGGTCTCGAGCAGGACACCCTCGGGCAGCGCCGCGACGACCCAGTCCGCACCGGAGAGGACACGCTCCGCCTCTTCTGACAACGCGCGTACGTCGGAGGCGATGCAAGCGACATCGCGTTGCCGCGCCGGCGGCGCGGGCGCGATATCGATCGACGTGGTCGCGATCCCGTCACCGGCGAATTTCGCGCAGAAAAGCGCTCCCAGGGCGCCATTGCCGCCCAGAACTACGGCGCTGATCGCAGGAAGATTCGGCTTGTTCATGGAGGTCTCGAAGGCATCTGTGAATATATAATCGGATTGGCGGCGTGAGCTAGTCGCTGGCGTCGATGATGCGATCCTCGATCCGGCAGGCCTCGTCGATGATCAGGGTATACAGCTCACGGACAAAGCCAGGGTCTACGCCATGGCGTTCCGCCAGCGCGGCGCAGCGCTGCTTGACCTGTTCCACCCGGCCGCTTTGCATCATCGGGATTTCGCTCGCCTTCTTCAGACGGGCGACATCGCGGCATACGGAGTAACGCCGTCCGAGCAGCTCGATGATCTGCTCATCAATTGCATCAATTGATTCCCGATATGGGAGCGAGCTGTTCCATCATTTTATCCTGTCATCTGTCCTGGCACGGCCGGGATTGGTTTGTCATTTCCCTGGAGACGGGATCCCGTAACTCCGATGATCCGCTCCGATCTGCACTGACAGTTCAGCCAGGCGGTTGATCAACCTCCAGCCAGGCGCGCCTATTATTCCAGCCGCAGCGAGGCGCATGCTCACAGCGCCGCCTGGCTCTGCCGTCATCCAGCGCCGACACCGCCAGTGCATGGACCAGCGCCCTTGATTTCAATAACATTTCCTCGAGCTCCTCCTGCGGATTAGACAGATCGATGATGGCACCGCCGACACCCACGGTGACATCTTCCGGGGTCACGACGATGGTGCGGATCACGATGCTGAGATCGGCGCTGCCATTGAGGCCGAAAAACCCGATGGATCCCGAGTAGATGCCGCGCGGCCCTCCCTCGAGCCTGTCGATGATTTCCATGCTGCGCTTCTTCGGGGCCCCGGTCATCGATCCACCGGGAAATGCGGCCTGTACGCACTGTACCGGGGAAATGCCGCGGCGCAACCTGCCATGGACCGTGCTCACAAGCTGGTGCACCGTCGCGTAGCTCTCCACGGAGAAAATATTCGATACATATACGCTGCCGACGTCGGATACCGTGCCGAGATCGTTGCGCAGGAGATCAACGATCATCAAATTTTTCGGAACGGTCCTTCCCGTTCTCGCGCAGGTCCTGGTAGATGCGCTCATCTTCCTCAGGCGTCTTGCCGCGCGGACGCGTACCCTTGATCGGCTTGGACTCGACCGTGCCATTGGGGCCGATGGTCAGGAAGCGTTCCGGCGAGGAACTCAGGACAGCCACGCCCGGGAAATTCCAGATAGGTCGCATACGGAGCCGGGTTGCTCTCGCGCAGCGCGCGGTAGGTGTTCATAGGGTCGATTGTCACGTGCTGCGTGATCATGTTGGTCAGGCAGATCTCGTAGGATTCGCCGTGCTTGATCTCCTGCTGGCATTCCCGGATGCGCTGCAGATACTCTTCCGGCGAATGCCGCGCGGTCTGCGCGACCATCCGCGGCACTGGCGCCCGCCTCCACGGCCTCACCGCCGGCAACTTCTTCAGCTTTGCTTGCATGTCGTTCAGCCATTGCCGGGCGCGGTCCGCGTGATCCTCATCGTCAAGACAGACCAGGTAGGCGATGTTCTCTTCGTGATCGAAGGCGATGATGCGGTCGGCGAATACGAAGGCGGCATCCGGCGTTGACGCCCGGTGCGCCGCGGTCGCGCCGCCAATCGGCCTTCAGCTCGTAGCCAAGATAGCCGGCGTAGCCCAGGTTGAAATCGAATGGCAGTCCCTCCACCACTGCGTGCCGCTCGTGCAGCATACGATCCAGATAGGTGAAGATGCTCTCGCTGAAGACCTCATCCTGGCCACGGCGAGTCACCGTCACCTTGCGCTCCGGCAGGCTGTAGCTGACCGCATTCCGCATGCGGACCCGCTGGCGTCGCCCATGTAGGAGAAGCGGGAGAAGCCGCGCACCAGTGCGCTGTCAAGCCAGAAATTGGGCGTGGAGTGCGCGAAGAAGTTCACGAACACCTGCTCGGCGTTCAGATGCATGGGCACGCGGCGATGAAATATCCTGAATGGCCGGCCGTTGATCTCACCCCGGCCCAGGCTGACCGGATCCCGGTCGGCGCTGTTCCCGTGCGGCACGATGTCGAAGCTGTCCGGGCATCGTTTTGCCGTCCCTGTATCGGTAACACGCCGGCGCGGCGGGTTCTGCTTGAGGAATTCGGCCGTGAGCGCGCGGAAATTCTCCAGGATCTGGTGGCCGTACTCGGAACAGATCGATTCGGGATGGAACTGCACGCCCCAGATCCGGCGCGTCTTGTGGCGCAGGCCCATCAGCATGCCATCCTCCGTCCAGGCGAGCTTCTCCAGTTCGTCGGAGAGTTCGGCGACGTGCAGCGAGTGATAGCGGATGGCGGTGAATGGTGACGGGATACCCTTGAAGACGTCCTGGCCGGTGTGATGGATCAGGCTCGGGCGGCCGTGCATGACGCGGTCGGCGTAATCCACCTTGCCGCCGAACAGATGGCCGATGCCCTGGTGGCCCAGGCACACTCCCAGCACCGGAACGGAACTCTCGCGAATCGCCTCGGCGCAAATGCCGAAACCTGCGGCCGTTCCGGCCGGCCAGGTCCGGGGGAAATGACAATGTTGTCGAAATCGAGCTGGCGGATCTCCGACCCGGCGGCGGTATCGTTCCTGACCACGACCGGCGGCACGCGGTTCACCTCGGCGATCAACTGGTAGAGGTTGAAGGTGAACGAATCGTAGTTGTCGATCAGTAGCGTTTTCATGAGCGCACCCGCACCCAAATGCGGTGGCGCATTCAGGTCCTGACATAATCCAGATGGTATAAATGACTTCCCCATCAGGTATATCGACTGGCAATCATCACGCTTTAACATGGATGATGACCGTACAGGGACCCACGATCCGACTTTATCCGCAGCACCCCGGATATTGCAGCTTGCGCTCACCCTACCAAGCATCGCCTGCCCCTCCGCTGTTGAACAGCGGGGCACCGGCGTGTGGCAGCCAGCCAATCATCGTTCGCGTTCTTCCACATCAGGAATTTGACAGGATCAGGACGTCGACAAATTCGGGAAATGAACCACGCAGGCATCTACGAATCCGCAATCACTCACACAGTATCTTTTCGGAAAAGACGATTCACTTACTACATCGACTCTTACTCGTGTGAATGCTTCGAAGCTTCTATATCAATTTCGCATGACGAACTGATCCATCCTGGTCAGCGTGATGGTTTAACGAAGTATTACTCACACTATGAAGCAGATATAGCCGCATTCTTATAATTCGCAGACACACTTTGCGTCTCAGCCTATGGTATCTAAAGTCATTTATATTAAAACTTCACCACTCTGGAACCAATTCTGGACTCCGACTGTCATCTATATGACACAGACTAGTAATTCATCCAGTAAACACATCGTCTGAGTCCGCTAGAAAGACGAACCACAAGCCGAGGACACCCGCGGATCTATTCCAGGGTGAACTCAGGCAAACCGGGCAACACGAACACCCGACAATCCCGTTCATATATATAGATCCACGGATCTATATATTGGATCACTACGGAGCGTGCATTACCTATGCGCAAACTACTTATTGCATTGACCGCGGTCATTTCGTTCCCTTCATCAGCCCTGCCTCAGCCGATCCGGTTTTAGGCGTAGATTCTTCCGGTCGCCATTTGTACAACAAGGCGACAGGAGCCGTTTTTCTGGCTCGGGGATACCGCCTGGAGCCTGTTCGGACGCAATCAAAATGAGATCAGGCTGTACTTCCAGGAACGCAGTGCTCAGGGATTCAACGTAATTTCGATCGGGAATCTTTTTCCGAATTACAGCATGTGCGATAACGCCGGGAATTACCCGTTTACAGATTCAAACGGTGTGCCCGTGCCATGCCCCGGCCTGGAGCGCAAGACTGGAGCAGTCGCGCATATAAGCCATATATCGCCGATTGGACAAGCCATCCCCGCGAGCCCGGCGGATTCAACGAGCTACTCGTGGACTGACGGGCTGGACCCAACGAGTGTCCAACACGAATACTCTGACTACATTTGCAGGCAGCAATAACGGCTATATGTTCTCACTACCCGCCGATGCCACAACGCGAACACTGCGACTCTACGTGGGCGGCGTAAATTCCCGCAGCAGGATCACGGCAACCGTCACGGACGGCAGTACTGCGCCATATACGACCACTATCGATACCGGCCCCAACAATCAGGCGAGCAATGACGTAGTCACCATCACCTATCGAGCTGGCGCAAACAACCAAGCGTTGATCGTACGTCACATCTTACTGGATGATTATGGTCAGAACGGTTCCATTAATATCCAGGCAGCCACGCTTCAGGAAGATAATTCAGGAGCAGCCCTCGGTGGCAGGACGGCGCCTGCTCCCGCGGCAGTAAATCTTACCAGCGAAGGGACACTGGACTGGGCACACTGGGGATTTACCGGTTCGGCATCCGCCGGCTCACCCAGCATCAATCGTCCGAACGAGGCATACTTCAGCTATCTTGACTGGATTATCGATACCGCAGCCGATTATGGCTTATATGTTTCCATACGCGGGCTTGGGCAGTCACTCGACAATGCAGTGACCTGCGCCTTCCCATCAAATGATCCCGAAACCTCCAACTACTCACCCATGCATCTGACTCCGAATCAGGCGCACAGTTTCGCTGCCTGGCTGGGAAACCGCTGGAAAGACAAACCGAATCTGATCTTCAGCGGAGGCCAGGACAAGAACGCAGTACGTTCCGAACTGAGCCCGAACCCTTGCGTCAATGCTCCCGATCAAAGACCGTACTGGCGCGCCCAGGCCGAAGGATGGCTTCAGGGCGTGACCGGCGAAGTTGCGACATACAATCAGGACCACCCTGCGTGGGACCGCATCATCATGACCTGGCATCCGGCGGGCGGTGGTCAAAGCGCCAATAGCAGAGCCTGGTTCCCCGATGATCGCTGGCTGACCTTGAGCCAGAATCAGTCCTGGTCATTCAGGGATCACTACACCAGCATTGCCAGCGATTGGGCGCGAATACCGGCCAGGCCCACATTCTTTGGCGAAAGTGTGTATGAAGGCGCCAACCGCGGGAATATAAACGCTACCATCCCGCGCAATCTTCGTGCTGCAGCCTGGACTTCCGTACTCGCCGGGGGCTTCGGCTTCACCTACGGTGCCGAGGGCGTGTACTTTTTCAACGGCATGGGTGACAGCAATTGGCTGGATCTCGTGCGCAATAACGAGGCCGGCAAACAGATGGGGTTCCTGAAGAATCTTATCCTGTCACGGCCTCCGCTCGATCGCAGGAACGGAACCGGGCTAGTGCTGAGCGCCAGCCTGGCCACCGGACAGACAGCCAATACAGCCATACCTGCTGAACATGTGCAGGGGGGTGGCTCATCCTCAGGGAATTACGCCTTCATCTATTTTCCGCGGTCGGATATGAGCGCGGCGATCAACCTGAGACCGTTCTCGGGCAGCCGAGTCAACGCCTGGTGGTACAACCCGAGAGATGGCAGGGTCTACAACAGTGCGGGCACACAGGACAGCCGACCCTTTGCCAGTTATCCGGTCAGCGCCCTGACACAGGCATTCACACCGCCGCCGTCCAATGGCAATCCGAATATCAGCGATTGGGTTCTGGTACTGGACGACACATCTCAGGCCTTTGGCGCCCCTGGCCTAATCGGCGCCGATCCGGGCTCGGATCCGACTACTGACCCTGGAACGGATCCCGGTACGGATCCATCCACTGACCCTGGAACGGATCCCGGTACGGATCCATCCACAGACCCAGGAACAGATCCCGGTACGGATCCATCCACAGACCCGGAAACGGATCCCGGCACGGATCCATGGTACGGATCCATCCACAGACCCGGGAACGGATCCCGGTACGGATCCGGGACCGGTCGGCGGAGACAATGATCCCGGTGTCGCCTCATCTACGGTCATCGTTGACAATACAGATGACGCCATTATCTATACCGGGCAGTTGACTCATATGATCCTCTCCGGCGCCGGCCAGGAGGGAACCATGGCCGTGACCTCCGATCGCCAGGCGACAGCATCGCTGACGTTCAACGGGACGGGTATCCGTTTTTATTCTCACAAAGGTCCGGGTACAGGCAGGTTCGAGATCTACATCGATGACGTCTACCAGACATCGTGGGACGGTTATGCCACCGATGAGGAATATGTCGCTCTGGCCTACGAGAATACCAGTCTTTCTCAAGGAGAGCATACGATCACCGTCCGGAATACAAGCAACAAAAACGAATTGTCCGCTGCTACCTACATGAACGTGGACTGGTTCGAAGTTCACCAACGACGGGTCATCGACAGTACCGATGATGTCATTGTCTATGCCGGGGATTGGACTCACGAGATTATGTCCGGCGCCGGCCAGGACGGAACAATGGCCGTGACCTTCGATCGCCAGGCGACGGCATCGTTGACGTTCAATGGGACAGGTATTCGTTTGTATTCCAGGAAAGGTCCGGGGGCCAGCATATACGAGATCTATCTCGACGGCGTCTTTCAGGCCTCGTGGGATGGCTACGTGGCGAACCCTGAAAATCAGGTCGTGGCCTACCAGATCTCGGGTCTGCCCTCAGGCCAGCACACCATTACGCTGCGTAACACTAGGAACAAAAATCTGCTGTCAGCCGCCTCGTACATGCACGTGGACTGGTTTCAAATAGAATAAACGCGCGAAAGGGGACCGCAAACGGGGACAGATTTGAAATCTGTCCCCGTTTTTTTTTCGTCCGCTGAATAAATCTGTCCTTCACCAGGAATACTGTCCTGAATCAGCAGTCCCCGTCATTTCATCGGCAGGGGACTCAAGTCGTCCGACATTGCACCTCGCTCCATCAGCCGATACAGATCGTCCGGCGGCACCACCATCTCGCCCACGTCACGCATCCAGGGGGACAGCGAGAGCCGCGCCGTTTCCCGGGTATCCATGGTCAGCATGGAACTGAGCGGGATTGTCAGATATACGCCCTTGTCGCGGTAGGGATCGTCCGGGCTGCCCGGACCGGTGATATCGTGACCGTTGGTTATGCTGTACCACGCCCCGATCTCGACCCCGGAGCGGAAGCGGCGATTCAGCTCGTAGCGGATCCCGTCGTCACGGGCGAGGAACTGGCCGGCCCGCACCGTCGCCGTCAGGCCGTACCACGGCAGGCGGTAATGACCGGATACAAGCGTGGTCAGCACCGAATAGTCGCGGAAGGCGAAATTATCGCCCGGCTCGCGCTGCCGCAGCCCGTCCACCATCAGATCAAGCGCCCAGCGGCCATCGCGCGACGGATACAGCAGTTGTCCGCCCGCGCCCGCGAACATCTCTTCGTAATAACCCGCGGACAGGCGCGCGCTCATCCGCCCCGGTAGATCCAGATACTTGTTGACCAACAGCGAATCGAGCCGCAGACGGCCGCCCTGTTTGTACTCGGCGACGTCCGAGCGGACATGCGGAAGCAGGCTGTCGGATTGCGCGGAAACGTCGCTGACATCCTCATACAACTGGAGCCGGCCGGAAGTGGAGAAGAACAAACCGTGCCCGAGGTGTCTGCGGTAGCTGAGCAGCGAAAACACGTCATAATGAAACGCCCGGCCCGGATCCGTGCGGGTGATATTGAACAGAAATCGCAGGTTGAACGGGTTTAGCTGGAACTCGTCCTGATCGTGGCGCCCGTCGTCGTCACCGATGAGATTGATGGCCTGCACAGGCGCTGCATCCTCCCCGCCCGGGGCGGACTCCAGCCCCCGTGGAGGCGTCAGGCCGGACGGCGTGCGGCGCCTCTTCGATCGCCGCTTCGGCATAAATCACATCGACACCGGCCTCCACCTGGTCCCACGACACGGTCCCGGCGAAATATTCCCGCAGCCGAGGGATGTCGCGAAATACATAGGTAACCACGGGTAAGTCGTTCTCGGTACAGGTGACCGTAACCGATGCCAGATCCTGCGGACCGGCCTGCACCAGGATACGCGCCGCGCGGCTGATGATGCACCGCACAGAGGAGATGCAGGGATGGGTGAGGCTGGCGCTGAGCGTCCTGCCGTACAGCATGACGTGCAGATTCCGGAACCCTTCGCTGCGCAGCGCATCCTCGATTGCGCCGCTGTAGCGCGCATCGACGCGCCAGTCCGCGAGCGGTGCCGGCGGCAGGCTCACCCGGGCAGGCGGCGGCTCGTCGATCTTGGGGATGAACTCCCGCTCCATCAGCGGCACCGTCACGTGGATATTGGCGCCAACCTCGCCATCCTGCCAGGAGAGCTGCGTGCCCAGCCAGCCATAGCGGTATTCCAGCGCATAGGTAGCCACACCCGCACGCTCCGCCGCACCCGACGATGCAGCCTCGGCGATCGCGGCGGTAGTCGTTGGCGTCGTACTCGACGACGAGGCCCAGGTTCCTGGCCCAGGCAGGCTGATAACGCAGGCCGCCGAAGCCGCCGTCGAGCCGGTCGCTGCCGTAGCCCAGCGTGAAGTCGAGTGCGCCGATGCGTTTGCTGAGGGTGACGAACTCCGCCGAGAACAGGCGGGTGCCGTGAAAATCCTGCGCACCCACCGCCAGTTGCGGGATATGCGCGGTCTCCGGAAACAGGACCAGCTTGGCATCGAAGGCCTTGTCGCGGAAATTGCCGACGTTGTCCCCCGCCTCGAAGACGGAGATATTGTCGATCGTGGTATAGCGCGCTGACAGTTCCAGCCTCGGCAGCACCGTCGCTGCTCCACAGCGTCGAATACGGATCGAAATTACTAAAGCCGAGCCGAAACGACCCGTCCCGCTCCAGGCGCGCGTCGGGCATGTTGATCAATCCGGTCTGACCCAGCACCGCAGGCTCGGCACTCACCTCCCCGGGGAAGACAAGCGCGAGCGCCATGACCAAAATCGGGGACAGATTTATTTTCTATAGCGAGAACATGGGGACTGAGTAATAAATCTGCCCCCTTCGAGACCTGGGATCCGGGGACAGGTTATTAAATCTGTCCCCTCGGCAGAGAAACCACGGTCTGGAGAGGGGCTCGGAGACGCACTTGTGGACAGAAAATAAATCTGTCCCCCTTTGCATGCGGTGGGAACAGCCGGGGATGGATTGATTCGCGGGGAACCGGGGGACGAATAAATAAATCTGTCCCCAATTATCAATTATCAGTGGGAAGGCGTGCTGGAGCTGCCCCCTCCGCCTCCGCCGGCCACGGCGCCCAGCAGAACGGCGATGCCGGCCCCAATCAGGACCTGCTTCGTCGTCACGGTGCGGGTCGCCCTCTTCACCGACGTCGGCGTCTCCACCGGGATTTGCGCCTGTTGCACTTCGGGTGCGGGCTCCGGCGCTACCACGGCGGCAGGAGGCTCGACGGCGGAGGTGCGGAGACTTCCGGCGGCGGGACCGGAGCCGCATCCTGCGCCGGTTTCACGATGCCGATGGCCGCGGCCAGTTGCAGCGGCACGGGGGTCATACCCGCAGTGTCAGCCGCCCCCGGCGACAGGTCCTGTGCATGCACAGCAAGCGGACAGGCCAGCATCAGGCACAGGCCCAGATTCAGGCTGGATCTTGGCAGAATCATGATCTCCCTCTCCCACGGCAGACCCGCGCCCAATTGTCATTGGCGGCAGGCGGACTACTGGAAATTTCGTCCCTCATCATACCGGCTCGCCCGCGCTCCCGCCACAGGGAGTGGCGCCATACCGCCCGGGACATCAATTATAGGTATGCAGCATTTCCGTAATCAGGATGCCGTCCGGTCCGCGCCGCACATGGAACAGGACCTTGCCCTGTACCGTCGTAACGCTCTGATCGCTCTTGAGCACCACGTCGACCTGGAAATCCCCCTCCCCCTTCAGGCCGTCACCGCGCTTGTCCTGCTCCCAGCGGAGGCGGCTGATGGTGAACTTGCGCGTCTCGCTGATCTGAAACAGCTCGCGATAATCCGCGGCAATGCCCGACTTGCTGCTCTGGTCATTTGTCCGCGCATCCTCGGAGAAGAGGCCCACCAGCGTGTCGAGGTCGCCCGCTTCATAGGCCCGGGAGAACGTCTCCGCGAGGCGATCCAGCTCCTGAATCGTGATGGCTTCGCCGTTGCGCGACGCCTGGACCGGGGCGACACTCGCAATTACTGCTGGATCACTTGTCTGTACACCATCAACCCTGGGGACAGCAGGCGCGGACGGAGCTATCGACGCCCGGGCAGGAATCTTCGCGGCGGCGTCATCGCGCGGCACGGTCACCACCCCGGTATTGCGACAGCGCCCGCCCTCGCCGCGGGTTTGTCCTCGAGCAGTGTCTGGCGCAGGATTCAAGTTTCCTGGACGGCGCGGCGCGCTCGCGACAGCCGGAGACTCGACCGGCGGCTTGGCGCTCGCTGCCACGACCGGCTCTGAACGGACCACAGATCCGCCAGCCGCAGGCCGCGCCGGGGAATTCTGCACGGTTCTGTTTTCGCCGCCGGCCCCCTGTCCTCCCGGCGGGATCACCGCCGGCTGGCGCGCCTCAGCACGCGATGCGGCCGTATTCGGAGCGCGCCTGTCTACTGGCTCATTACCCGTGGAACCGGTCTCGCGCCGGGCATCAGTCGATGAACCTCGTGATACCGCGGGCTTCTTGTCTTCGCCGGCATCGGCCGTCGACGGATCGGGGATGGCAGCGAAGGGACTGAACACCTCACTCGAAGCCGCCTGCTCCGCCGTATCGCGCATGACGTTGCCGTTGACCGGCGCAGGGATAGAATCCGTGCCCGCCTCGCCCGATGCCGCCTCCATTTCCTCCCCGGGCATCGATACCGAGTCGGAATCCCCATGAATCGATCCGGCAGGACGATGGCATAGACGCCAAGCACTATGACCACCGCCGCCAGGATCGCAAACGTGGAACGGTCCATGGACAGGAT